>PWQB01000021.1 GCA_003556955.1 Nostocaceae cyanobacterium CSSed10_463m | reverse complement strand
TATCTCGCAACCATCTTTTCAACAGAGAATTGTTCTGCAGTTTCTACTGCATTTTCGCTCATGCTTCGGTAACTAAGATTATCTATTTTACTCGCCTTTATTAAGATATCTGCAAACGCCTGACCTGAATCTGCTTTAAACAAAAATCCATTCACCCGATCATTTACAATCCCACAGACTTCATGGATATCACTGGAAATCACAGGTAAGCCTTCTGCGAATGCCTCAAGGACCACGTTTGGCATTCCCTCATATAAGCTAGGCAGTACAAAAAAATCATAGTTGCCACTGTGTTGTCTCCATGAACTGTCTCGCTCTCGCAAGGTGATATATTTCTCAAGTGACCACCTTTTTACTTCCGACAATATTTGTTTAGTCGCTTTCTCGCTTCCGCTCCCAATTAAATCGAGATGAAACTGAAGCATTCCTTCTTCTCGGACACGGGCAAGAGTTTGGATCAGGAACAAAATACGTTTTTGGCGAACAAACCGACCCACGAACACCAATCGAAGACAATCCTTATTCATCTCCCTGCCAATCCTGGCTCTAATCTCTTCAACTCCGTTGGGTATAATTTTAACCTGATCGTATCGTACTATTTTTTTTACCAAATCCCATTCATTATCAAGTTTCAGATTGGAAACAATCAAATCAGAAAAAAAATACGGTACAAGATCTGATGTTTCACGAATCCAGGTACGTGGGTCAGGATCCCGCAAAATTGATCGCCTTATACTTCCAATCAATGGGATTCCAATATGTTTACTAATCACAGCAGCTGGAATAGTAATTGTAGATGGTAACCAAACATGAACTATGTCTGGTTTGAAACTTCTAAGGTCCCGGACTATAGATCTCCAAACTACATCCCATCGGAGTCTGGAATCACGCCTTATCCTACAGAACTCAATTCCACTAGTGTAAGTCGCATCATTGGAGTCATTGAGATAGCAAACTCTGCACGAAAATCTATTTCGATCTAATCCTTCAGTCAGCAATCTAAGTTGTTTTTCTGCCCCACCGCCTGAAAGAGCTCCAATGGCATGCCAGACTCGAATCATATTTCAAGATTGCAGAAATTCACTTCACACCAAAAATTGCTCTAAGATAAAATTCACTCAGCAAAAAATATGCCCCGGGGAAATACTTAAACAAAGAATCTAAACGCTTGTATTTCGACAGCATAAGTAGGTCTCGAGTACAAAATCCATATTTTGAAAATCTATTACTCATGAGACTATTTAACTGTTTTCGCGTCAAATAGTTAGTTCTCCTGTTGAGATATTCTTGAGCTACCTCAGCATCACTCCCCAAAATTCCAGGAGCAACTACTCGTTTCGAAATAACTACCTGCCACAACTTAATATACCAAATCGGACGGAACACACTTGAAAAAGGAATTCCGGTGTGAACTTCAACAACCCTCCACTTTGGTGGAAACACATGCACAGTAACTCCGCCTGGCCTCAATACTCGTTCAATCTCATCAAACACCACATTATGATCAACGACGTGATCCATTACTTGATTGCTTATGACTAAATCAAAGTGAGAATCTTCAAAGGGAAAACTATAATCTGTATCGTTCACGGCAACCAGTCGCGAGGACTCTACAAGCTTCGCCGTATGCAGACCCTTTTTAAATCTAAGATCACATCCATAGGAATCGTGCTCTAATCTGAGAAATTCATTGACTAAATCACCCGCACCACAGCCAACATCAAGAACTTTTAAACTATCGGGTGAAGAGGAGCCTGTCAGCCTAGATCGTAAATTAAGAAGATTCTCAGCGTTTAAGAAACTCGATTTAGAAATATGCCTGGTTCTATTCATTGAAAACCTAAGCTCTTAATAATTGATAGATACGATTGGGACATTTTGGAAATCGGATACTCTTCGTTAACTCTATTTCTTAGTGCCCTGCCAATATTATATCTCTCGTGATCATCCAAGGTATTAAACCGTAAAATAGCGTCAACTAACTGCGAGACTGAACCGGACTCGAACAAAAAAGAAGCCATTTCATCCCCTAACAAAATGGCATTATCTGAAACATTACTAGCGATCACAGGAGTTTCCGTGGCCATGGCTTCAAGTATAACATTTGAACACCCTTCATAATAGGATGCTGTGACCAAGCAGTCATAGTTCGGATAAATTTCTTCAATCCGTTCGATTGGGTCGTGAAACTGGACAACTGAATCGATTTCAAATTCCTCAGAAATCTTTTTGAGTCTCAAATACTCTGCACTTCTCTTGGTTGGTTCCCCATTTTGGTAAAACCGGTTTCCATACCAAGCCACCGATACGGATAGTGTGGTCGATTTCCGAATCTCATTAATTGCAGAGAGTATGAGTTCGCCATTTTTCTGTGGGACATGTCTGCCGACGCACAAAATTCTTAAGCCATCGCTTTGTCTAGCCTCCCTTCGCGTTTCACGCCTGGAAAAACGTTCAGTATCGATTCCATTTGGAATGTAAACAATTTTGTCGCCTAACCATGGAGCAAGCTTCTTTAAACGGTTACATTGCGCTATTGAATTGCATGCAACTGCCGATGCCATCGTCATGCTAAGGGCACGAACAAACAATAGCACACTTAGTTTACGATCATAGTTTCTTTCTCCTGCAACAAACTTAAACCGTCCAAGTAATAATCTGCCGATACTTGCATGGATGCACGATGCTGGCAGAAATGCGAAAACGCTGCTCGGTTTAATCTTTGATAGTATCTTTAGGACTGCCAGAAGCCTTCCTATACGTGAATGTGAGCAGGCAGACTTAAATTCAACTTTATCGTCAAGAAGATAACGGTAAAACCCATCAGCATGCCCTGTAACGACAATCACTTCGAGATTATTCTCAGCCAATTGGTTCGCAAGACAG
>PWQB01000664.1 GCA_003556955.1 Nostocaceae cyanobacterium CSSed10_463m | reverse complement strand
GGAAGCAGGTTTAAAACACATCAAAACCCCGATAATGATAGTCAGCAGTAGTGAAGATACAGTTGCACCAGCATTATACGAGCAAATTCAACCATTTTCCTGGTTAACTGATGTTCCCAAATATTTAGTGACATTATTAGGTGGAACTCACTTTTCCATTATTGGAGATGGAAACCCAGCCAGCCAACAAATATCACTACCCACAGACTTAGTAGGGGACGCTAACCAAGCAAGGGAATACATGAATATATTAAGTTTACCATTCTTCCAAACTTATGTAGCCGCAAAACCAGAATATCTTCCCTATCTGAACGCAGGATACATCAAAAGTATTTCCCATAAATCACTAGGATTAAATCTTGTCCAAAACTTTAGCCAAACCGAATTAGCGCCAGTAATTAGCGGTGAAAAAGTGCATAAAACCACATTCACCCCCATCACAGACCTTGGTTTTTGGATATTAGATGTTATTATTGCCATGTTAAGAGAGACAATATTGACACTCACCGCCCTAAAGGCGCGGTGATTCTTCATTCATAGACCCAACTTGCTCATGCAGGATTTCTCCAACATAAGTAGCGGTCGAATCTCCTGAAGCGTTGGGATCATAGATCCAAGTGACCGTATCCCTACCGTACTCAAGGCTGTTCTCAGAATATTAATAGCAGCGTTCCAGTCTCTATCTAAAACAAACCCACATTCACAAACATGAGTTCTTGTTGATAAAGACTTTTTGACCATTGCGCCACAATTAGAGCATTCCTGAGAAGTATAACCTGGATTCACTGCAACAGTTATCCTGCCAAACTTCACTCCAAAATACTCTAACCATTTTCTGAATTGATACCAACCTGCATCATTAATAGATTTGGCGAGACAATGATTTTTGACTAAATTCTTAATCCTCAAGTTTTCATAGGCGACCAAATCGTGAGATTGGACTACGCAACGCGCCACTCTCTTGGCGTGTTCTTGACGTTGCCTACTTATTTTGAGGTGTACTCGCCCTAATTTATTAATGGCTTTTTTCCTGTTGGCACAGCCTTTCTTTTTCCGAGAAACCCGACGTTGATAAAACTTCAGTCGCTTTTCTCCTGTGCGATAAAATCTGGGATTAGGTTCACTATGTCCATTACTATCAGTGTAAAACTCTTTCAGTCCCACATCCAAACCAATGGTTTTCCCTGTGGGCTGTGTTTCTACCTTATTGTCTACACTAATGAGAAATTGGGTATAATATCCGTCAGCACGACGTATTAACCTCACCCGTTTTATCTGCTCTAGTTGATAGAAGTTTAAATCCCACGTTCCTTTGAGTTTCAGCTTGCCAATTCCTTTCTTGTCTGTGAAAGTTATTTGTTTTCTCGTTTCTGACAACTTCCATCCAGAAGTTTTGTATTCCACTGAACGGTTATTTTTCTGGAATTTTGGATAACCTTTCTTACCCGGTATACCTTTCTTGCAGTTGTCATAAAAACGAGATATTGAGCTATAAGCTCTTTCTATGGAAGCTTGACAAGCACTAGAATTTAAAGCGTGAGCAAAAGAAAACTCTTGTCTGATAGATTTACTGAGGCGATACAAGTCTTTTTGTCCTACGCCTGTGTTATCCATCCAAAAACGGATAGCTTTGTTGCGAACAAATTGAGCGGTTCGGATGGCCTCATCTATAGCAGCATATTGAGTTGTTTTGCCTTTGACTTTAAACTCTAAAACTACCATTTGCGTGAACAACTTCTACGCAAAACACTCTAACATAATGCAAGTCGCCCTGCAAGGGCGAGGCTTTAAACCCAAATTTTTGGTAAAGTTGATCAAGAAGTATGTTATTGGGAAAATGAATTAATTATTAACATCCACTGGTATCTACTCGTTATCATCATGATCCAAAATTGGATATGTTGAATTAAATAAACATGAGCGGTTTCAATTACCGCTACCCATACTGCCCTTGAAAATTGCGAATCGCTGACTACTGCGAACACTATGGAAAATGATGCGGCAACACTCTACTGCCCAAATGATGCTTGTCTGGCTCCCAACCCTTTAACACATAGGTTTTGCCAGCGATGCTCTACACCCCTACCCAAACGTTACCTCTGGGCGGTGGGGGATGGTTTGACTGTGGGTAGCCCTGGAGATGTATTAGCCGATCGCTATTTAGTAATTAGTAAATCTATTGTTTTAGATAGAAAGCCGGGATTACTGCCCGAATCACCAGCATTAGATAATTCCAAAGGTATTAAAACTTATCTGAAGCTAATTCCTTATAGCCTGAACATACCACAAATATATGGCATCCTGCCTCTATCTCAAGGGCAATCTCAGCCAGAAATTCTACTTTTAGAACAGCCCCCCGTCTACCCAGATAGTTCGGGACTACAAGTGCAGCTATGTAGCCAGTTAAATGATGCTTGGCGGGATGCAACATCTATGCGCCAACTGCATTGGCTATGGCAAATAGCTAACTTGTGGCAACCTTTGCACAGTGAAGGGGTGGCTAGTAGCTTAATAGATCCTTATGTGCTGCGGGTCAAAGGTGCATTAGTCCGCTTGTTAGAGTTGCGTTTTGATGCGGCGAAATCACCAGGATTACCGGAGTTAGGGGCATTTTGGCAAGAATTAGCGTCAGAATCCAAACCAGCGATCGCTAACTTTGTGCTTGAAATTAGCAAGTTTCTGATGGAGGGGAAAATTAGTTCATCAGAAATACTGATTGCCGTTTTAGATCAAGGTCTAGCAGAATTAGGACGCTCACAAACTCCCTCAATTAAACTGGTGACAAAAACAGACACAGGGCCGAGTCGTCAACGTAACGAAGATGCTTGTTACCCTGCTAGTGACACAGTTGTGCATAAACCACCACAAACATCAGCCTTAGCCATTGTCTG
>PWQB01000179.1 GCA_003556955.1 Nostocaceae cyanobacterium CSSed10_463m | reverse complement strand
GTTTGTTACACAACCCAGAAGATCGCACTATAGCTAGAGAGTTGTTTCTCTATTCCATCTCCTACATGATGCTACTGTGCTTGGGTATGGTAATTGATAGCCTCCCAATTACCCATAATCTGATTAGTACAGTCATCAGCCAGCTGCATTTCATCAGCTAATTACTGGGGTACAATTCCCAAAAATCGTAGGGTGGGTTAGCGACAGCGTAACCCACCAAAGCAATAACCTAACTTAAAATGGTGAGTTAGGTTGCAAACAAAAATCTTCACGTTGAACATATTATTCTCTGCGCCTAACCCACCCTACATCCTTTGTATCTTTAGCTATGATGTAAATAAGAGATGACATAGAAATAGAACTCTACTATGGCATAATTATCGGAATAACTTGATTTTTATTTCGTCGATACACAAGGAAATCACTATCAAAAGTTAATAAAGAACTATTTAAATACATTTCAGACATACGTACCAAACAAGCATCCGCTAAAGACATAGGTACAGATTGATAAGTCTTGATAAGTTCCCCAATAACGGTAGCTTCTTCATCCAAATTAAAAGGTATTTTAATAACTCCATTCCTCACCAAACTTATCACAGCATCTTGACCACCATAAACATTTCGCAATATGAAGCAAGCTTCTGAAATAACAGCTTCACAAGTTAATAAAGGCGGTTCAATATTAGCCCATTGTGCTGTTACCCATGTATGAAAATTATCACGGCGATTAATTGCAGCAACCAACGGCCCCGTATCTAGCAATACACATCCCCTCATCACGAACCGTAACCATCCAAATAATCTTTATTGGTAGACAAATCATTTGCTGATTCCACACAACCAATGTATTCTTGAGCCATAGTTAAAGCCGAAATACCTGACTTTTGGGATTGATTTGATAACCCTTGTTTGTCGATTTTCGCTAGTAAAAATTCTACAAAATCCAGCGCCTCTTGTTGCCTATCAGGAGGTAATATCCTTACCTTATCTATAATGATTTCTTCAATACTCATTTTATTTGTCCTCTAGGATAAATAAATATAGTTCAAATTTTATCACATAACATTATAATTAGCTAATATAGCAAAACTACGAAATCAACTACTAAGAAGGCCAGCAACAGCTATTGGTAGCGTGTTTAGTCGCACTGGATTTACAGAAGCCACCGTAACTTTAACTGGGTTTGTTGCTCCTCAAACTATTCTATTGTGGGGAGGAGAAGAAATTGAATATTCACTACAACATAAATTTATATGTAAATCCCTAGTCAAAAAATATCGTGTTTGTGTTCATAAAGGTATCCCTAACTACGACATTACAACGGAGAGTTTTTCATGACACTAGCATATATGATTGCAGAAGGTGAAACAAATATAGAGATTTTACAGAAATTACTGCCAAAAAATCTGATTCAAGATATTCAATTTATAGCAGGTGAAAGTTCTTACAGAGCGCGTTCTTTAGCTACTTCACTTCTAGCAACTCGAAAAATACCAGTTGCTCTTGTCATGGATGCAGATACAGATAACGAATCTCAAGTATTTGAAAAGCAAGATTTAATTAATTATGTATTAAATCTTGCATCTTCTGGTACTCCCTTTCAATTATTTTTGGCTGTTCCTCAATTAGAAATTTTATTGTTACAAGATAAATCATTAATTGAGAAAATAGCACAAAGGAAATTTAATGATTTAGAATGGAAATTTGCACAAAGTAAACCTAAAGATTTTTTAGAGACAGTCTTAGGAAAAGAACAGCCAATAAAAGAGAGAATATTTAGCGATATTAATGAGCAAAAAATTAAGATATTGCAACAACACCCATTAATCCAAGAAATGATAGTTTTTCTATCATCTCTGACCTCAGACGTGATGATAACACAGTGATGATGGGTTAGTGACAGCGTAACCCACAAAAGCAATAACCTAAGCTAAAATGGTGGGTTAGGTTGCAAACAAAAATCTTCACGTTCAAGATATTATTCTCTGCACCTAACGCACCCTACATCCTTTGTGTCTTTAGGTTGCAAAGGTGAATCATCATATTTACCAGATTATCCGGTGCGCCTCAGTTATAATAAAATAATACCGAAAATTTTACTCAATATAGGAGTTAATGATGGTAACAAAAATTGAAGAAATATATAGAGATATTGATACTTTACCAGAAGAAGCTTAAACCTTACTACTTGATTTTATTCAATTACTCAAAAAACGTTACCAACAAACGGAATTAGAAAATGATAGTCAAGAAAAAAATCTCTATGAAAAGTTTGAAGAAATGGGATTAATTGGTTGTTGTTCTGTGGAAGAAGATTTATCAACCACCTATAAAGAAGTTTTATCTAATACATTATCGACTAAATATGATCATCGTTGATACAGGATTTTGGTTAGCTCTGATTGATAAACAAGACAATACCTGAGAATTATCACCCGAACTAAATCTTATAAACGTCTTTCCCACTGTTGCGGATCACGTTTAACATGAAAACAAGCAATAATTGAAATTCTTTCATCTACAATAATATAAAATAATCCATAGGGAAACTTCCGAATTAACTTTTTTCTGACTTTTTCGTGAACAATTGGACAAGCAAAAGGATTACGCTGAATTGTAGAAAAACTAGCATCAACAACACGAATAAATTCAGAACCTAATCCAATCATTTGCTGTTCATACCAGTTATAAGCATCCTCCAAATCAAGTTCTGCTTCTGGTGTAATTAAAATTTTGTAATTCATATATTAACTAACAAATGAACTACCCATAGTTGGCTCCGCCTGAACTATGGGTTTCTACATCCCTTAGTTCGTTGCTAGCAGAAACTTCTACAGATTTTTGACGCTTCTTCGTCCCTAGTTGCTTCATGCTTCCTGCTTGTTTGC
>PWQB01000799.1 GCA_003556955.1 Nostocaceae cyanobacterium CSSed10_463m | reverse complement strand
CTCGGTCAAACCAGAAACGACACACAGCAAAAGGATCGGCAATACTTAATTTTTCCACTTGCGATCGCACTTTTGCATCTACATCCCCACTCACCCGCTTAAATAGTTGTTGTACACCAGGGACATCGGTAGCAAAAACATAGTAATCTGCGGTGATTGTCTGCGGTGGTACTGATTCAGCATTTGCTGCTACCAACTGCAACTGATCATCCTGTCTTTGGACAATTTCAAACTTCGGTAAATCTCGTTGGGCTGGCCCTTTGACAACTTTACCATCAGCAGCGAACACAGCCCCATGACAAGGACAATGAAAATTACCATCTGCGGCTTGCTTAACAGTACATCCTTGATGAGTACAAGTTAGAGAAATAGCTTGTTTACTATCAGCAGTAACGGCAAATACTTCATCAGCCGCACCAAAATATTCTACCTTTTCATCAGTGATAATGGCATTGCGTTTTACCCAAAAAGGCACATTATTTTGATTACTATCAAGATAATATTTCAGTTGTTCAATTTCACCATCTACAGCCGGAATCTCACTAACTGTAGCACTGGTAATAATTTGACCACCTTTACTTTGAATAAACTTAGCAATCGGTTGGACTAAACTTGTCCCCATATCATCTACAGTCCCATTAAAAGCCAACCCTTCAGGGTTCCCAAAAAAGTAAAAATGGAAAAACTGCATGAGTTCGCCCACACTCATTTCATCTGGTGCGTTCAAACTAGATTTAGCAAAGGGGAGAAAATATAAGTCATATAAACCTTGGGGAAATTCAGTTTTCACCCAATCAGCCACAGAAATATTATCAAAGCGGCGATAGTTTTTTTCCCGTTCAAAACCAGTAATCGCCTGAAAAACTTGTAGATGTTTGAACTTAGTTAAATTAATTCCCCAACGTAAACGATTTGGAGATGCGATCGCTAAATCTATAATATTCCAAGGAAAAGCCGAACTACTGGGGCGAAATACCTCTGGTTTGTATTTCAAATCGCGGTAAACCAGAGAATAAAAATTTAATGATTGAAAATTATCAGTAATCTCCAACTCAGAAACAATACTTTTGAGATTATAATATTGGGGAAAAAATCCATGAAAACCATGTTCCATCATAAAAGATTCCCCAGCCGCTTCAATCGGCCAACTGGCAATTTTACCACCGAGTTGGGGGGCTTTTTCTAAAAGTGTAACTGCAAACCCCCTTTGACTCAATTCATAAGCACAAGCCAAACCTGCTAAACCAGCCCCAACCACCACCACACTTTTATTTTTATTTAAGATTTGCGGCAATTCCAGAGTATCTTGTTGATAAACTGTAGGCTGAGGCTTACTAAACCGGGAGTATCCCGTACCTCCGACAACTGCACCAATACCAAATAATTTCAGTAGTGTCCGCCGGGATATAGTAGATGATTCTGGTGAATTAAATAGTAAACTCATGTGGAAAAATTCAAGCTGGTTTAGTTTCGTTCGTAGTTGCGCTTCAGCGCTAAATATTAACTACAAACTGGTAAATATTTTCCCTGTTACCTTATCTTAAAAACAAAATTTTTGCAGAATTAGAGAATTTATGAAGTATTGGCGTGAAACTATAGCGATAACTCAGCGCATCCTCATTGAACTGTTGCGCCGCAGACGCAGCTTAATTTTTTGGAGTATTTTCCCGATCTCCGTGTTAATCCTGAGTGGATTTATTTTAGCAGAACGAGCAAATCTACCACTAGATCAAGCTTTTTCCTATGCTGCGCCTTCAAGTTTGGTAGGTGCGGCTTTATTTTTTAGCTGTTTGGGTGGTAGCGTCGCCACTGTAGTAGCCGAAAGAGAACAACAAACCCTCAAACGCTTGTTTATTTCGCCCTTAAGTGGTATTTCCTACTTTTTAGGAATTTTTCTCGCTCACAGCTGCATTGGTCTAGGACAGACACTTTTGGTTTATACTATTGCTGCCTTTTGGGGTGCTACTTTCAACGGTTCTATTTTCTTAGGACTGACAATTATTATCATGAGTATAGTAGCTTATGTGGGTTTAGGCTTTATTTTAGGTACTCAATTAGCCCGACGTATTGAAGATGTCAATGCTTTGGTAGCTGCTTTTGGCGTTCCTTTACTAATTCTAGGAGGGGCATTTTTACCTGCTTCACTGTTTCCCGAAACTTTGATTAATATTGCCAAATATAATCCTATTTATCACATGAATGAAGCTTTAGTAGGAGTTTCATCTCAAGGTAATGATATTGGTGAAATTACATCAAATTTTATATTTTTATCAGTTTTTGCTGTGGTGATGGTGATCGGGGGATGGTTATCTTATCGGCGAATGTTAGTAGTAGAAAGAAGACTTTAATGATGTATAAGAACCCCACCCCCAACCCCCTCCCCGCAAGCGAGGAGGGGGCTATGATATAGCTTATATAATTATGAAATGCTATAAACACAGAACAGATGTCAGAAAATTAATTGGCTCGTAGTAAGGACTTTAGTCCTTTCTTATTCTTCTATTCTCCACATTAATACTTATGCTCAAAATCACCAATTTAAATAAATCATACGGCAAAATAAAAGTTTTGCAAAATTTCAACTTACATATTAAGCATGGAGAAGTTTATGGTTTACTGGGTGCAAATGGATCTGGAAAAACCACAACCATTAATATTATTTGTAATTTACTCAAAGCTGATAGTGGTGAAATTACCATCAATCATCAACAGGTTTCTGAATCCACGAAAAAAATAATTGGCATTGCACCCCAAGAGAATTTACTTTATAAAACATTATCCTGTGAGGAGAATCTCAACTTTTTTGCTAAAATTTACGGTTTAAATCGAGAAGCAAGGCAAAAACAAGTACAGGAAACTCTCGCCTCTGTCAATTTATTAGATAGAGCTAAAAGTCCTGTAG
>PWQB01000303.1 GCA_003556955.1 Nostocaceae cyanobacterium CSSed10_463m | reverse complement strand
TGGGTTAAATCAAGTTTTTGTGCCAACTCTGCTAAAAATTCAGCACAAGTTAAGGAAGTTTTTTGCTGGTAGTAGTGCTGAAATAGTTGCCAGCATTCTGCAAAGTTTTCTGAATTTACTCGGAAGTTTCTATTTGTGCGCTTTAGGGTAGCTATATGGTGAATTATTTTGTTGGCATTCGGTGATTCGATATCAAAATCAAATTAATTCCTCAACTGAGAAATCAAACGATACCAGCTAATATCTGATATCTGTTTGTTGCAGATGTTTTCATAATTTCTTTTTAGCTGCCTATATCTTTTGCTGTATTTCTTGGTTGCCATTGTCAATTTATTTACCCTCTCTAATGAAGAACTGAGATTTTGGGTAAAAAAAGCACATTCCATCTAATTCCAGTTACTTGCATATCCAGATAGCTTGAATCAAGTAAATTGCATAGCAACGAAGGTTGAAAGACTGTTACTCTTAAATTGGTAACATTGCATTCATCTACGTATCGATGGCTGTAACGCTTGCTAAATGAGGAAAGTATGCTTTCATAGCCAGTGGAAAACTGCTTTTTACCCCCTTAAAAGTGAATGTCTAGCGGGGATTACCTTTATTTCTCTGAGTTTGACTGAATAGCTGTGTACTCCTTTTTATACCTGTGCTACTTAAGCAGGTAGGCATTTTTTGACTTCAAAAAATCGACAGTTGCAATGATTCTTGACTGAGTACAGATGCATTGGTACTCATACCTTCTACTTCATAGCAACGACTAATCAAAGTTTTGTAATTTAGCTGCAAATCTGCTTTCTTGCGTTGTCCTTCCAGTGGTTGAAAGTGGTACTTGGGATGCTGAACTGTGCCTGTTTTGTAGAGATATCGGTAAAGTGTTCGGTCGATTTGGTAAACTTTGGATTTGCTAAGTAAAGTACTATCATCAACTCTGCTTAAGTTATTCATTAGCACCTCTCAAAGACTTTACTAGGGTGTCGCCATAGTTAACCAACAGGATGGTAAATAGCTGTGAATAAGTGTTGATTCCTGTCTGGTTGATAATTTCTTCGGCTCTGGGAATGTACTTCTGATCTAGAACTATGCGTTTTTGATTCATAATTTGAAATTCCTAATTAGTGCTAACCTTTCAGATTTTCTATGGCTAATTATTGCCTTGATTCTTGTGGGGTAAGTTCGACGCTTTCTGTCACAGTTATTGGCGTTTGGGGTGAAAAATTTATCGTATTGCCTGCTAAATATTCGCTAATTAACAAGTTGGTTGCAGATGTTACATTTATCCCCCTTTCAATTGCATATTGGGACACCCAAAGCTGATGACGTTTATTGAGTCTTACTTTGAGATTATTGGCCTCAATTTTGGGCTGATAAGAAAGGTTCAAATTCCATTGATGTTTAATTGCGTCTAAAAGCAGATTTACGATGTCGCTCAACTTTGAATAATTGAGTGATTGTCTGATTCCTTCAACTTTGCTGGCTACTTGTGCCGCTAACCTGATTTGCATTTCACATCGCCAACTATGTATGTTGGTTGTTCCGTTCCCCCTGATCTCACCTAGCTGGAGAAGCCAGAATTTTACTCACGCTTCAGAGTTAGGTTACTTGGGAAATACTTGTTGAATTTGATTTTTGTGTTTCTGATTTTTACGTTTTTGATTTTTGAATGAATTTTTTTGTTTACAAGCGTTTGTGGTCACTTTTAGGCTTATACTCAGTCCAGCAACCTAGTTGTCCTTGGTGTGGCTTTTCACGCCCTTGTGCGTCCTTTTTACGCTCACATTTATAGAATAGCACAGCTAGTCAACTAACTGACTAGCTTATCAAAAAAGTAATGATTGAATAATCTTATGAGTTAATTGCTTAAATTTTAGTTAACTTATGATTTAACTAGCTAACTAATTAGCTGTAACATCTTATATAGAAGAGAGTTTTGGATGTGAAATTGGTTTGTAAATTAAAAAATTTAATGGAAGAAAGGCATATTAGCCAAATAGGGCTGGCTCAAGAGACTGGTCTAGCACCAGGAACAGTCGGCAAGCTGTATCGAAATCAAATCAATCGTATTGACGAGAACACGCTGAAACAGCTTTGTCTCTATTTTGGGCTGAAAAGTGTTGCTCAACTGATTGAAATTGAATGGGAGCCAGGTGATGAATCTCCAATTCGACATTGAAATTAGAACAAGGTTAAGGATGATCCTTGTTTTGGTTGAGCAAGCGCTAAAGCAACGTGCTACTACCAGCACAAGCAAGCTAAAGGCGATAGCTTCTCTTCGAGACGCTTCGCGTTGGCGTAGCCTGTCCGCAGGACTTACGCTCGCCGCAGGCATCACTTGGAGCCATGAATCAGTACAAAAGTATTAATCAGGAGGAATTATGTACTATTAATTTCGTAAATTTTATACATTTTCAATCCTTAGAACACCCATTCAATAAGGATCATGAATTTTATTGACTCTACAAAGCTTATTAGTAGAGTGATATAAACTCCTGCTTTTAAATAGTAATTAAAATGTTTTCAAAGGTTTGCTGTGTATGCCTTTGATACAAAGCTTTCAACGTTTTCTTTGAGAAAATTTGACAAAAGCCTAGTTATTTTTAGAAGATATAAACTATTATGTAATCAGGCTATATCCTTAGTCTGAACTTTTCTCAGTGTTATGTCACTAGATATACATAAGAAAAGAATGCCTCCCCTGGACTCAACTTGCTGCAAACAAGTTGTCATACAGTCCGAGAAGACACACCTAATTGTTAAATATTCAAATTTCTTATGATCTAATCCTAGCAGGTTAGGTTGACCAGTGACAACAGGTTCTAGAGAAATTTGATTAAAACTTTGGTGAATCTTTAAGGGGAGGTAGGGCGCATATCATCTACCTCACAGGGATTTTCTAATGATTTTCACC
>PWQB01000576.1 GCA_003556955.1 Nostocaceae cyanobacterium CSSed10_463m | reverse complement strand
CTGGGGAATTATTGTTGAAGAAGTTGAACAAAAATGGCTATCACAGCCTAATATAATTACATTACATAATTGGGTTGTAGCCACTTATTACCATAGCCAAAGTAACTACACCAAGCTTTATAATAATTTGATAATTTCTTTGTCAACGGCATTGGTAAATTTAAATCATGATCCAAATCTTCAAGATGTGCCTTGGTTGGGTAAATCTGTTGATTTTACATCGGTATCTTTAGCTTTAAAATCCCGTCTAGAAGCGGCAATTGATAGTATTAAAGATACAAGTATTCATGATTATTTAAAGTTACGCGATCGCTTACGCTTAGAATTAGTAGCTCTGAAATTAATGGGAGAGCCTTCAAAGTCGGGGATGCAAGTCAATGATATATTTATCACTCCAGGTTGTTACCAGCGTTATATTTCTCAGTGGCAAGTTCCCATAGTCAATAAGATAGACTCTAGCCAAAAACTTCTATCTTCTCTCTATACTCCTTGGGGATTAGCTGTAGCCGCTTGTTTAGAAGGAGATAGCCCCAGAGCAATTCAACTGAAACCAACGCACAAAGCCACTGCTAGTGGGGAAACATTCGCTCAGAAATTTGTTGCTTATCATGAAGGATGTTATCACCTACAGCAACAAAATTGGCGAGATGCAATTACACCTCTCAAAAAAGCCCAGTCAGAAATTAAAATTGTGGCAGATTGGCAAGCAGAACTAGACAAACTTTGTGGATTACAGCGTCAAAACATATCGGAATTTACAGAACATTTAGAATTTGCTCAGTTTTGGTATGATATCTTAGGAAGTCAACCTGCTAAAAGTTATCTGGCTGAGTACAAAGCAGAACAAATCCGAGAGCAAGTTGCTGAAGAAAAAATATCATTAGAAAAAGCTTTAACTCAACTTCAGGAAGTTCAAAAAATTGATCCTCAAAATCCCGTTGTTATTGATTTAATTTCGAGGGTTGAATTTCAGCAAGAACTAAGAAATATTGAAAAATTAATTAGGAGTAATCAATTTGAACTAGCTGTCCAATGTGCGAAAATATCAGAGCATCAACGTATACGTAGTATTGTGGCTGAAATTTGCATAGACATATTAATGAAAGCTATTGAAAGCCATGAGTTAGATTTTGAAGATATCTATAAGTTAGGTAATTGGGCTTACCAACTTTGTCCAGATGAACCAGCTTATCAAGAAATTTACCGCAGTCTTAAACTTAAACTATATTAACTGAAAGGTGAGTGATGGAACATAATCCTTATGATATTCTGAATGTATCTCCAGCAGCATCAAAAGCAGAAATAACAAAAGCTGTGGCCGTGGCTATGAAGCGTAAGCAGTATTCAGTTGATATTATTGCCAGAGCGCAGAAAAGTTTGATGAAGCCGGAAGAACGCATTATAGCTGACTACTTGCGCCCGATAGTACCTACTATCAAGCGCTTTAAATATAGTGATTTATCGGCTTTGGATCAGCCATTACCTAAGTTAGAGTTATTATTAGAATTTGATGGACTAGAGCAAGCGATCGCTCAAGCTCATCACGAACAAAACTTAGAACAACAACCGTTGTCTATACCTTGAACCAAATGTTAATTTCGGGTAGTAGGATAGTATATCTATTAAAGAAAGGTTTGACTGTCAAAACTATTACCCAGATGCTCTATATCAGAATACCATTACATTGTCACGCAAATATCTCTAATTGGAACTACTAAATGTGAAGCATATTCTGTCATTTTTTTCCCCTTTCTGGTTCAAATCAGAATCACCACCAACCTATCCTCTGAGTCATGAGCAACGCCATCAGATTCAGCAAACACTCGGCAATCTCCAAAAAGAAAATGTGGAATTACAGCAGGCTTTACGACAAAAAACAGCCCAAGCTACAGCCAACACTGAAGATTTATTTTTGGAGCTATTAGAAGTTGTTGACGGTTTAGAAACGCTGTTAGACTATTTGGAAAAGAACCCCGATTCTAGTCCAGAATTTATTCAGCGCTTACCCAGGTCTTTAGGAGTCGTTTATCGCAAGTTTTTGAGTGTACTAGGAAAGCGCCAAGTCTTGCCTATCCCACTTCAAGAAGGTATGGAACCAGATTTCAAATTATGTCGTGTAGTTGAGCGCGAAGTGCGAAATGATTTGCCAGATCAAAGAATTACTAAAATTATTCGTCGAGGGTTTTATTTAGAGGAAAAAATTCTGCGTTCCACAGAGGTAATTACCTCTAAAACAGAATAAAATGTGAAGATTTATGTATTAACGTTGACAAAAAAGATAAATCCAAAATGTATGTATATGATAAATAAGCTTCATTCGGTGCATAAGTAGATTTTAGTTAAATCTATATAAAACTAGAAGCCAGATAAATAAGCTTAACTTTGCTGTTAAGTGCATAAATAAGTTTTGTGTTAACTTATCTACCTTTCCTTCAAAGCTGCTAATTCACTTTCCAGGAGAAGCAATCATGCCTAGTGTTAAAAATTTCATAGCTCAAGTGTTAACAACAAAATTATTTACAGGAAAAAACAACAAACTAGCTGTTATTGGACTAGTAGTGTGTTCGTCTTTAACTGCATCATTTTTATTACCCGAATTGATTGATACTGTTTGGCAACAAAGTACTTCTAGCGCTCACGCACAACAAGCTCAAAATTCTGTATCAAACCAAGTAATTCAATTGGTGAATCAAGCCAGGTCTCAGGCACGTATGTGTGGAAACAAAAGATTTAATGCTGCAAGTCCACTGTCTGCAAATGCTAGCCTCAATAGTGCTGCACAGGTGCATAGTTCAGATATGGCTAGAACCAGAAGAATGAGTCATACAGGTTCTAATGGTAGTTCTATGGGACAGCGTGCAACGCAAGCAGGGTATCAATGGAGAGCTATTGCTGAGAATGTGGCGGCTG
>PWQB01000232.1 GCA_003556955.1 Nostocaceae cyanobacterium CSSed10_463m | reverse complement strand
ATAGGCTGCTGGTAGGTGTAAGCTTTCTTGGTATAGCTTTAAGTAAGGTATAACTAATTTTGGTAACTCTTCAGGTACTGGTGGCGGTAAACCCGGCTGAGTATCTAACCAAACCTGCGGTGTAATTACCTCATACCTATCTAGCACTTTAGTTCCAGGTGAAATAGTGGCTGATAAGGAACCACTAGCCCAGAGATAGCGGTGAACTAAAGGCGTTTGGCAATTTGCACAGACACTTTCCCCCACAGGATTAATGGGGTTAGTACAGTCTGGATTCACGCAATAAATTATTCGCTGTGTCGAAATCATGACAGTATAAAGTCAAAAAATAAACCAACTTGTGAATTTCGATTAAATTTAAGTTTCAAAGACTTGAACGCTAGAATAGACTGGATTCATGTACCCATGACTACAGCTTGTTACTGAAATTAATCAAACATGATCCTAAAAATATCAAGTTTTGCTTTCTGTCAACAGTTACAGTCTAGGTATATCTAATCTCAAAAATACATTTAAGTAAATGTAGAGTCTAGGATGGCGCTATGCCTATGCCAAGTTATACCTTAATCTGGCTCCTGGCAGGATCTGTTCTGTGTTTAATGGAACTTTTCTTACCATCAGCTTTTGTCGAATTCATGATGGGAATTAGTGCCTTTCTCGTGGCGCTATTGTCTCTAGTGGGTTTGGGGAATTTATGGCTACAAGTTACCGCGTGGCTACTGCTGTCTACAGTTCTGATTTTGGGTTCCCGGCGGTTTTTGCAACCACGCCGACGCAAATTGAAAATGCCGGATACAGTTGTAGCCGAAACCTTAACGGATATTCCGCCTGGGGAAACCGGACGGGTACTATATGAGGGAAATTCTTGGCGCGCAAAATGTGACGATGAACAACTCAGCGTAGCACCCAATCAAAGAGTTTATGTAGTCAGAAGAGAAGGCACTACCTTGATTGTGATGCCTAATTATCTATTGAGTTAAGAGTGGGCTTGTAGAGACGCGATTCATCGCGTCTAGGAAGACTTGACAAATAAATGGGATGAGAAATTAGGAGAGTAAATAAATGAATGAATTTTTGTTACTCATCTTCTTGGCGCTTGGTGGTTCTGCCGTTGCAGGGTCTGTAAAAGTTGTCAATCAAGGTAATGAAGTTTTAGTAGAAAGATTGGGTAGCTATGAAAAAAAGCTGGAACCAGGGCTAAATTTTGTTATTCCTTTTTTAGATAAAATAGTCTACCAACAAACTATCCGCGAAAAAGTCTTAGATATTCCTCCCCAAAAATGTATTACCCGCGACAATGTGGGAATTGAAGTAGATGCGGTGGTTTATTGGCGAATTGTGGATATGGAAAAAGCCTGGTATAAGGTAGAAAATCTTCATGCAGCCATGACAAACTTGGTTTTAACTCAAATTCGCTCGGAAATGGGACAATTGGAGTTAGATAAAACCTTTACCGCCCGTTCTCAAATCAATGAAATGTTATTGCGTGAGTTAGATATTGCTACTGACCCTTGGGGTGTGAAAATAACACGGGTGGAATTGCGAGATATTGTCCCATCCCAGACAGTAAGAGAGTCAATGGAGTTGCAAATGGCAGCAGAACGGCGCAGACGGGCAGCAATTCTGACTTCTGAGGGGGAACGGGAATCTGCTGTTAATAGTGCTAGGGGTAAGGCTGAGGCGCAAATTTTGGACGCGGAAGCTCGGCAAAAAGCCACGATTCTGCAAGCAGAAGCGCAACAAAAATCTATTGTGTTGCAAGCTCAAGCTGAACGCCAGCAACAGGTTCTTAAGGCGCAAGCAACATCAGAAGCACTGCAAATTATCACCAAAACTCTGAATAGTGAACCAGGCGCACAAGAAGCGTTACAGTTTTTACTGGCACAAAATTATTTGGAAATGGGTACAAAGATTGGTAGCAGTGATAGCAGTAAGGTGATGTTTATGGACCCCCGCAGTATTCCTGCTACTTTAGAGGGGATGCGTTCGATTGTTTCTGATGCTTCTGCTAACCCTTTATTTGGCGGTGAGACACCAACAGTGAAGGATAATCATTCTAGCTAAGAAGAGGTGATTAAAAGTTATAATTTTTAATTACAAAAGTTATAGGGACAATTCATGAATTGTCCCTATTTTGCGGAAAATATTTAAGTTATAGCACTACGCATACACGTGAGGACATTGTTGATTGCTGAAAGCCTTGATCTAACTTGGTTTTTACTCAGCACTCAGCACTCAGCACTTTGCTATACCCACTATAGCCAAACTAAAAAGTCAAAGTTAAATCCCGCACCATAGGCCTTGTTGACAGTTAACTGATAACTGTTAACTGTTAACTGTTAACTGTTAACTGTTAACTGATTCATTTGGCATTGACTACACAAACCAAAAAATTCCAGTGTGTGGTAAAAAATTTTAAACCTATGGCTGGATTCTAGCTCGCCTTCGAGGTCATGAACAGGACATTGATTAATCGGAATGGAAACGCCACACTGAAGACAAGTCAGGTGGTGTTTGTCTTGCTGGGCTAGGTTATAGAGGGCTTCCCCGCTACCCAATGTCCTGACCTGTACCATACCTTCTAGTTTTAAGGCCTCCAGGGAGCGGTAAACTGTGGCTAAACCCATGCTTTGATTTCGATTACGTAATTGTACGTAAATATCTTGTGCGGAAATGCCTTGTTTGATGGTTTTCAGCAGGCTCAAAATTCGCTCTTGACTGCGAGTGTGTACGGCTCTCATAGACTATTATTTAAATTCGCCACTGTAGTAGAAGCTGTTATAATTGACAACTTATTAATTAACTGTAACCGCTTCATAATCTTATTTTCACCCAGTTGGGGCATAAAGTTATAGTATAGCGATCGCAGCATTCAGCAAAAAGCCTGTGCAAAGGAAGTATATAGCTAAAATT
>PWQB01000485.1 GCA_003556955.1 Nostocaceae cyanobacterium CSSed10_463m | reverse complement strand
TAACTCATATCTTGCACCAGGCGACTGGAAATGTAGAGACGTTGCATGCAACGTCTCTACACAAGCGAAACCCACCTACGTTGGTTCAAAAACCTTGTTTTTCCGTGAGTCCGCGTAGGCGGACTTTGTTTGTATAGGCGCGATTTTAATCGCCAGGGCTTGGTGCTAGGAATTACTGGGAATTACGCACAAATGATGGAATAGGGAACCACAGAGACGCAGAGAACACAGAGGAATAGGGGTTTGAGTGAGTGTTTGCGTCAGTCGTGATTAGACATTTTTACTTGCCTTCATTTTTGGATAAGCAATGCGTTTGTGGTGAAACTGTAACCAAACATCAACAAAGATTTGACCAATTTCTGACATATCTTGGCGTGTGAGTCCGGAATCTACCATTTGATTATCTTGCCATTTAGCACGGAGAATATTATTCAGCATGGCTAAGGCTTGTTCTGGTGTCGCATCTTTGAGCGATCGCAGCGCCGCTTCACAGGAATCTGCTAACATGACTATTGCCGTTTCCCGTGATTGGGGAATGGGGCCGTCATAACGAAAATCTGCTTCATCTACCATTAAATTGGGGTCTTCCTGAGCCATTTGTGAGGCTTGGTGGTAAAAATAGGCAATTAACATTGTTCCTTGATGCTCAGGGATAAAAGCTTGAATGGCTGTGGGTAAACGGTGTTTTTGCGCCATCACCAACCCTTGAGTTACGTGTTTTTTGATAATTGCAGCACTCTTCCAAGGATCTTTAATTTCTGTTTCATGTTTATTTGGTCCCCCCATTTGGTTTTCAATAAAGCCAAGTGGGTCGTGCATTTTGCCAATATCATGATAAAGAGTACCAGCCCTAACCAGTTCGACATTGCAGCCTAACTTTTTAGCAGCAGCTTCAGCCAGAGTAGCTACTAACAGAGTATGTTGAAAGGTTCCAGGTGTTTCAGTAGCCAGTCGTTTTAATAAGGGGCGATTAGGATTAGCTAGTTCAGCCAAGCGAATGGGGGGAACTAAATCAAATACCTTTTCCAGATAAGGACTTAAACCTAAAGCCACGATACTCCAGATTAAACCAGATAAAGCAAATAATCCTGATTCTTGCAGTACAAAATACCAACCTGCGCCAAATGCTGCACCGATGAACACCTTTATAAACAGGTACATCCCACCCTGGGTTAAAGCAATGGCCACACCTAATAATGCTAATTCTTCGCGCGATCGCAATTTCTGCGCCATGCTACTACCTAATATCCCCGCCGCACCTCCAGACAACAGCGAAATGAAACTAATTTCCATCGTAGTGGGTAGAACTAACAGCAGCAGTCCCACAACCGTCGCACCTAAAGCAGGAGCGTAGAAGCTACCCAACAATAAACCAACCGCGCTCCAAGTGGTATAAGGTAAGCCAAAAACTAACACTCCGGGGATACTGAGAGTCAGCAGCAGGACTAATAGGTAATCGCGCTGGCGCAATTTGCATTTGATTTGTTTTCCTACCAAAACAAAAATGCCAATTCCTATAGTCACAACCCCGACTAATTTTGTCAGTTGTAGCCAATTATTTTCCCGGCGAATTAGTTGATAATGCTCCAGCACATCAAATTGCCATTGACTAATTTCCTCACCCTTGATGACAATGACATCGCCTCGCTGTACCACCACCATCACAGGTGGGACTCTATCTGATGCTTGCTGTATTTGTTGTTTTGTTTCTTCTTCATCATGCTTGAGATTGGGTTGCAGCACAGCTAACAACAATTTTTCTGCTAAGGGTTCGGCATTTTTGGGGACAAATTCCCGTATATTCAGCCTGACTGCATTTTGAAGAATAGTGGGGGGTAATCCTGGGGGAATTCCTTGAGCGAGAATTCGACCAGCACTTTGGTGAATTACTGCTTCTGTTTGCTTCCATTCCTGATCTGATAATTGCAACAGGGCAGTGTCGTTATAAACTCTTTTAGTATGGGGTTTATCTGTCTGTAAAAGTTGGATTCTGGCTTGGCTATATGCTTGGCGAACTTGCGAGGTTTGCACTAGGAGTGCGTCCAAGTTTGGCTCAGAAGTGCTGCCGCGATAAGCTTTGAGTTCCGCTACTGCTTGAGTAAAATCAATGTTTTGGGTAATGTTAACGGGTTTTTCCTCTAAAGGAGAGAGAAACAGGGGTAAACTACCAGAATTGAGAAAATTCCCCAGAGATTGATTGTCTGAAATCGCCCCACCAGTAGCTGATGGAAATAAAGGTAAATATTCCGCAGTGGGGAGGTTTTGGGCTATACCTCGTCCTGGTCTATTTCCCTGTTGGGTTTTGTTTCCCTGCAATAACGATTCCGATTTTTGTGAGCTAGTGTTTTGTAAAGTGATCAGCAGAGTTTTCCATTCTGAGTCAGAACAAGAGCGAAGATAATGCTGGGTAGGAATGGAAATAACTGATGTATCAAAAAATGGAAAAGCTCCGGCCGTACTGCGAATTTTATTGCCTTCATCCAGAAGTTGCTCTAAATTTTTGTTGATTCTTTCCGTCCTGGGGACATCCACCATCAACACCGGGATAGAACTTCTACTGACAGCTTCCCGACGCGCTTCTGTTTCTTCTTGATCTTCAATACTGGCAGTATAGGGTGCTTTCATCGTTTCTGGGGCTGGAGTACCTACCGCCAATTGGGGTTGATTGTATAGTTTATGCCCTATAACTCCTGTGAGAGACACTACAGCAATGGCTAAAACAACAGAGGAACGCTTGTCATGCACCCAGCCTAGACATACTGCATCAATTCCCCGGCGAATTTTGAACGTTTTTGCCATTGTTATCCATGCTCTTTCTGGTTTTTGGTGTTGGCTTTTGTCAAAAAACTGAAAAAATTGCTGCTTTTTCATGATCTCTGGCGGCTGAGTTTCAGCACTCAAAACAAGACATTCCT
>PWQB01000742.1 GCA_003556955.1 Nostocaceae cyanobacterium CSSed10_463m | reverse complement strand
TTGTTGATTGCTGAAAGCCTTGATGTACGGGCGGGTTTACTAAGGATTTCGACGAACCACAGACTGACTCTTGAACCCGCCCCTACCCACTCAGCACTCAGCACTCAGCACTTTGCTATATTTGGTACTACCAACTCTTTACAATTCGTTATAGTCACATTAAAACAGACGTGATAAAATCGCGTCTGTAAATTCCTTAGCGAATTTTCTAGGGGTTGATGTTCTAATGTGACATTGTTGATCAGTTACAATTATTAATCTTCAGCATTGATATGATCATCAGCTGTTAAAGTATCAGGCGATCGCTCACCCTCCAGTTTATTCAATAGCGACAGCACCTTAGTACCCCTTTCTATAGAATCATCTTCGATAAAAACCACCTCTGGAGTACGGCGCAGTCTTACCCGTGAACCCAGTTCACTACGGACAAAACCCGTGGCTGACTTTAAGCCTGCCATTGTTTCTGACTTAGCTTCCTCTGTACCATAAATACTGACGTAGACTTTAGCGTGTTGGAGATCACCAGAAACATCCACAAAGGTCACACTGACCATTCCAGTCCCCACACGATCATCCTTAATACCGTGGAGTAGCATTTGGCTAACTTCCCGTTTAATTAACTCAGCAACGCGGGAAATGCGGCGATTAGTAGCCATAAAATTTGGCCTCCTCACAGAGGTTGTACAACATAAATGATATATAAATTGAGCAGAACAGAGCTTGATTTATTTAACGCCCATAGCTGCTGTCTAGAGTCTACACCCTAACACTTTGAGCTTAAACTGCGCTCAAGCCCAGCATCGCCCGAAGAGTGAGACTCACAAATACTAGACTACCCACAAAGAAACCCAACAGAGCAATCATGGTCACAGGGCGTTTTAACAGGGGCATTAATGGCTCAATCGTGTTCAGAAACACCCCTAAGAGGATTGTAATGAAGTACCGGGGGTAGCGAAAGACGTTATCCCAAAATCCATCAAACATTTGAATATAGACTGCCTTGTTATACAATTAAATTTGCTTTGATTCTATATAATTGTAATCTATGCAGTCACCAAATTACCCAAATCTTCTAAAATATGCTTCGTTAGCGATATTTGTTATATTTAGTAGCTGAGTTTGAGAACGAAAGTAAATAAATGGTAAGTCAAATCCCCAAAGTAACTTGCCCGCGTCCCTTTTTAAAGTGGGCTGGGGGGAAAAGTCGCTTAATTCCACAATATATTCCCTATTTTCCCAAACAATATAAAACTTACTATGAGCCATTTTTAGGTGGAGGAGCTATTTTTTTCTATCTCCATCCTCCCACTGCCATATTAACTGATATAAATGCCGAATTAATTACTACTTATCGCTGCGTCAGAGATCATGTTGAAGAATTAATTGACCTGCTAAAAGAACACCAAAAACGGCATAACAAAGACTATTACTATGATGTCAGAGCTTATCTTGATGGTAGTGATTTAGAAAAAGCTGCTCGGTTTATTTATCTGAATAAAACTTGTTTTAATGGACTTTATCGAGTTAATTCCCAAGGTAAATTTAATGTGCCGTTAGGGAGATATAAAAATCCTAATATTTGCCCTGAAGATATCCTCCGCGCCGCTTCAGCCGGACTTTTGGCAGCAAAAATTAAACAAGCAGATTTTACAGATGTCTTAAATCATGCAACTAGCAGCGATGATTTTGTATTTTTCGATCCACCTTATCATCCCATAAGTAACACTAGCTATTTCACAGGTTATAACGGAAATTCATTTTTGGAAAAAGACCAAGAACGCTTGAGAGATACTTGTGCAGAATTGGCTAGTCGGGGAGTGAAAGTTATGGTCTGTAATTCTGATTGTGAACTGGTGCGAAAACTGTACAATCAAATTAACTTTAAAATTTATCCCATCACAGCATCACGCTCAATTAATTGCAATATCAAAAACCGGGGGATGATTTACGAATTATTAATTACATCTTAAAGATTTTGATTTGTCCAAGCAATAAATCTATCTAAAGTTTGGACAGCTAATAAATTTTTGTTAACTTCAACTTGTTGTCTCAGCCATTGAATCGCTCCTGCTCTCATGCCTTCACCGCCAATAACTACTATTGTTGGTGCTGGGTAAGAGGTTTGAATATTTAAGTTTAAATAAGGAAACTTTTCATCAACTGAGCCACCACTTTCTTGCCATTTACATTCAATAATTAATCCCGATGGCATTCTAGGTAATCCGACTACATAAAAATCAACTTTCAAGCTAGTTTGATAAATTCCACTACCAATAATAACTTGTTTTGCATAGCGTTTTTTTAATAAATTAGCAGTTAATAAAAAGTCCTGGCTGACATGGTTTCCTACTTGGAAGTACCCATGTCCACTTAAAATACTTTCTACATTAATTTCTAAAATTCTACCTGCCTGATTTGCCCGTCCACCTTGAGTTAGAGACATTTTTCACCTTTGTCAAAACTCCTGTTTCTTCTATGATTCCACGGAAGTGTTAACAAATGCTCAGTTACTTAAAATAAATTTCTAATTTTTTCACTCCCAGAGGAGAGACTATAGTTTAGTCTGTAAAGTTACAGGTAATGGTATTGTTGTACTAATTTTAAAAAAGAATGCAACATCACCAAAGCCTGATTTGGAATTTTGAATTGGTATTAGGGATTTCCAGAAAATAAATTGCCCCATTTCATCAGATTATATTTGTTCTTTACCCCCTGGCTTCCCTGCCTACCTCAGCAATGGAATATTTTTTTAATTGGAAGTCCCGTTATTTCTTCATGCTCCCAAATAGAAACAACAATTATAAAGGATATGCTGAA
This sequence comes from Nostocaceae cyanobacterium CSSed10_463m, assembly GCA_003556955.1. The sequence continues at coordinate 102 of PWQB01000742.1, read as the reverse complement.
AACCCTGTGGCTTTAGCCCAGGGATGAAAGCTATTTCGTAGGCTTTAGCCTGCCAGTCAACTTCTTTGCTGTGCAATGTAGTTTTTAACTGTCTCTGTAGAA
>PWQB01000738.1 GCA_003556955.1 Nostocaceae cyanobacterium CSSed10_463m | reverse complement strand
TAGTCCTGGGATAGCAGCCACCATACTAATAATGAAAAATAACGGCCAACCTGTGCTTTTGGCGATAGTGCCAGCTGGCGCAACTAGAATATCACGACTTACAGCCATAAAACTGGATAATAAAGCATATTGGGTGGCAGAAAAGCGCTGATTACACATATTCATCAAAAAGGCCACAAAGGCTGCTGTTCCCAAGCCACCACAAAAGTTTTCAATGTTGATTGTTAATACTAGAGCCTGGTAATTTTGACCTACATTGGCTAAAGCATAATAAGCTAAATTACTGACTGCTTGCAACGCCCCAAACACCCAAAGTGAGCGATTCAAACCAATTTTACTCAAAATCACGCCACCGGAGAGAGTGCCAACGATGGTAGCAATTAGCCCCATACCACCCTGAATTGCGCCGATATCGGTTTGAGTGAATCCTGTTTGTAACAAAAAGGGTGTAGACATATTGTTAACAAAGGAATCACCTAGTTTATACAGGACGATAAACAACAGCACTAAAATGGCTTGAACTACGCCCTGACGCTGGAAAAATTCCCCAAAGGGTAAAATTACCGCCGCAGCTAAAGATTCTGGGGGAGTGGTTTCTTTGGGTTCTGGGGCAAATAAAGTGGCAATAATGCCAATAGCCATACCCAAAGCCATTAATAGGTAAACTGATGGCCAAGGTAAATTATCAGCGAGGATTAATGCTAAAGATCCTGTGAATAAAAGTGCTATGCGATAACCTAAGACGAAAACAGCAGCACCGGCTCCTAATTCTAATTCTTCGAGAACGTCGGTGCGGTAGGCATCAGCCGCAATGTCTTGACTGGCACTTAAAAAGGCGATCGCTACAGCGTTGATCGCTAATAATTGTAGTGCTTGCTTGGGTTGTTGGAAAGCCATGAGGGCGATCGCAATCAATAACCCAATTTGCAGGGTAATTAACCAACCGCGTCGCCTACCTAAAATGGGGATGCTAAACCTATCGATCAAAGGTGACCAAATAAATTTCAACGAGTAGGGTATACCCACCAGGCTAAATAAACCAATGGCGGTTAAATCTACTCCTTCCACCGTCATCCAGGCTTGTAGGGTTCTACTGGTTAAGAACAAGGGTAAACCGGAGGAAAACCCGATGAATGTCAAAGCCGCCATTTTTCGGCTACCGAAAACTTGTAGCAGCGATTGCACTGGTTTCATGTTGTTACGCTGATTCCCCAATTTTGTGAATAGCAGTTATCTTGCCATAACTGCTGTAATATTCTACGCACATATCAAAATTTGCTCAGGTTGAACTTATGGATGCAATACTGTTCGGTTAACGATATTTCCACATTGGAGATCCCCCTAAATCCCCCTTAAGAAGGGGGACTTTGAGGACTTTAGCCCCCCTTGAAAAGGGGGGTTGGGGGGATTGCCTACGGCACGCTACGCGAACAAATCCTTAACCGAAAAGTATTGCTTATGGATGGGCTTTATCCCCAGGCGGGACAGCAGCAGTAATTAGTTAATTTTCTTTAAGCTGGTGCAATTGATGACCTCTGATTTCTACCCTATGTGCAGCCAGACATTTTTCCCAACCTGCACGAGTCCCAATTTCACTTTTCTGCTTGAGCAATCCTAATTCCTGTTCTTTTTGGGTGAGTTGAGCAAATTCCTCATAGCGGGGGTAGTTAGGAGTGACAAAATTTTCCTTGCGGTGCAGAATTGGCGGATTAGTTCTTTCTGCATAATCACGGTGAGTTATGTATAAACTTTTTAAGTCAATTGTGATACTGGCTTTTAAAGCTGGATGGGGATCACTGTCAAAATCTGGGTAAAACAAATAGGATATTTGCGGTTTTTCGATATTGTATTTGATTAATGTCGCACCATCGACACGCCCAATAGTGCGACTAGCACAGCTTTCATAAATTCGTAATAAGGGGTCTAATGCTGGGAGTGCGGAAACATGAACATAAAGTGCGCCCCGTGTATGTTTACCAATTTTGCTTTTTTCACAAGCTGTTTGCACAACTTTGGGATTACCTAAACTAAATAGTTTTTGGTCGGCTACTTGACAGGCTTCTGCATAGCTACCAAAAAAGGCTTTGATATCGTGACGCATTTCTGGCGGTAGTTTTTGCCATGACGGACGTTGCTCAAAGTGGCTGAGGGCAAGATATACTTGAATATCTAAAGAACGACGATAGGCGATCGCATCCCATTCAGCCTCATCGGTAGCTTGTAACACCACATTAAAAGCTCGGCGATAGTTACCAAATTCACTGAGTAATTCTGTTTGGTTCGCTAATTCGCCTTTAACGGGTAATCTGCCCCGTTTGGCAAAAAAGTCCATCAGTGGTTGTAATTGCTCTTGGTAGTCTTCAAACCGCTTGCTGGGGACACGAACTCTCGGCGTAGCAGTGCTAGAAAAGAAGCGGATGGCTTTAAAACTTTCTTTAGCAGCATCATCACGAAAGACGAAATACACACCCAACGCTACAGGTACTGCATCGACATTTAGGACTTCATCTATATACGTTTTCAGTTCTTGTTGTTCATAATATTTCTGAAAAGTATTACGACGCGTGACAATCCCATCGCTGTAAGCTAGTTGTGCTTTACTAGGGGCATTAATTAATACTTGAGCCGAGACAATTAACACTTGCTGAGTCAGTTCCCAAGCGTGGATGAGACTTTGACGGCGTTCCTCTTGGTCTTCAATCACATTCAGGACATAGCCCAAATTGACCACATCGGCAGAGGTAATGGTGTCATGGGGAAAATAGTACGGGTCCCAGCCAGCGCTGGTATAGCCTAAATTCCCGACTCGCTGCACATCACCACCGTAACCACAGCCGTAATCAAAGAATGAGGTTTCCTGATTGAGGATTGCCCATTCTATTGCTAAACGCACGGGGCGAGAGATATCATTACGTGCGATCGCAGC
>PWQB01000285.1 GCA_003556955.1 Nostocaceae cyanobacterium CSSed10_463m | reverse complement strand
TATATCAAGGCTTTCAGGAACCAACAAAGTCCTCATCTGGTTTGCGGTTGCTATCACTTGATTGTTGTCTAGTTTTTCTTATTGCAAATTAAGCAGAAATATGATATTATTTATTTCTGTCTATGGGTGACTAGCTCAATGGTAGAGCATCAGACTCTTAATCTGCTGGTTCTGGGTTCGAGTCCCAGGTCACCCACTGGTTTACAGCTTTTGTAAAGATTTGTATTGACTAGATTTTGCCTAGATTCGGCATTTATTCTCATGCCCAGAATTTTAAATTTTGGGCTGATTTTGCTAGATTGAGGCGATTCTCAGACAGACTTACATTCTATCTCTCTTCAATTGCCAGAGTGCTTTATCAATGCACCATTGGGCGCTGCGGGTGGGATTACGCATCATTTCCGCATTGACTAATCTGTTTGCTGCATTAGTATCCCCATGTAACAAGGATAAGAGTTCTTTCCATTGTCTAGAATTGGTTTTGATGGGTACGTGTACGGGACTATTGTTTTTCCTGGCTGATTTTGGTCTAGTGCTTTTTGGTTGGGAATTTTGAATCACCCAAACAGCCAATCCAACGGCTGCGAACATTAATCCTAACCAGATAGACAAGATGACAATTTGCATAGGAGTTGAGAGTAGATGCTAACTAACTCCAGCTTGCAGGAAGATTGCAGCTTCAGCCTCAGAAATTACCGCATTTTTACGGAAATTTTCACCTAGTGGGCATAAAACGAAAGCGTTACGGTTGTTCCTGGGAATTTAACCCCAACCAAGTGTAGGTAACTGACTGATAACTTTCATCAGATATTGTGTCAAAGTGAAAGCATCTACACCTAATTCTGTGCGTTCTTGGGCGGCTAAAATCCCAGCTTGAGAATGCCACCAGGCCGCAGTTGCAACTATATCTTCTACAGGAATTTCCTTTGTAGCTGCTTGTGCCAATAATCCCCCAATTAGCCCTGTCAATACGTCGCCACTACCACCACGGGCTAAAGCTGGCGTACTTTCTGGATTAATCCAAATTGTACCTTGAGAATTGGCGATCGCAGTTCTCGCCCCTTTTAATAAAACTATAGCCCCACTTTGTACAGCCGCTTCCTGGACTGCCTTTACCCTGTCTTCTTTGGGGTCAGCAATATCGGGAAATAAGCGCTGAAATTCCCCTGTGTGGGGTGTGAGAACCGTTGGCGTTTGACGCTTTTGTAATGTGGCGATAGTTCCCATCTGTGCCAATATATTCAAGCCATCAGCATCGAGAACTAAAGAAGATTCGCTAGAAATCACCTCTGGGAAAATGGGGGTAGCATCTAATGTTAAACCAGGACCACAGGCGATCGCATTAAAAGAACTCATATCAGTTTTTTGGGGTAATTGCAAATGTGCGATCGCTCCCGTTTCCGTCTCTGGACAACCTATAATTAAAGCCTCCGGCAAATGAGATACTAAAAGCGGCTTTAAAGATTCTGGCACAGCAATTGAAAGCATCCCCACACCACTAGCACGCGCACCCAAAGCCGTTAAAATTGCGCCCCCTGCATAGCGACGTGAACCACAAATCAGCAGTAAATGACCTTCCTTATATTTGTGCGTCACTGGTGGACGAGGTAAAGGTAAAGTTGAGAGTGCGGTTCCTGGGGTAATGCGTTTAATTCTGGGTGCATCCCCTAAAACAGCTTGTATATCAGCTAAAGGAATATCAAAATCAATTAACTCAGCTTTGCCGATATATTCTAATGCTTGGTCTTGGAAAAAAGCCAACTTCCATAAACCGAGACAAAACGTCTGAGTCGCCCGAATAGCAGTGCCTAAAACTTCACCAGTATCAGTGTGAATACCTGAAGGAATATCAATACTCAAAATCGGCTTACGCCATTGATTGAGGCGATTAATTGCCAAAGCGATATCATCAGTAATTGGTCTTTCTAAACCAAAACCAAACAACCCATCAATTAAAAAATCACAACTTGGCAATTCTGCAAATTCTTGATAACAGGGAATACCTAAACTCTGAGCATATTTTAAATGCTGTGAAGTTAACTCCTTCAACTTAGAAAAAGGAGAATATAACCACACCTTATAACCGCGCCAATGTAACTCCCGCGCCACCACCAAAGCATCGCCCCCATTATGACCAGGGCCGACTAAAATTCCGACACGAGATCCTTCTGCTTGCTGAACCCGAACAGCAATAAGTCCCGCCACCTTTTCCATTAAAGCCGCCACAGGCATCCCAGCCGCAAATATCCGGGCTTCAATATCCCGCATTTGCCCAGCCGTGACTATAACTTGTGAAACTTGTGCTTGTCTATCTGGCATCAGTCTTGAGTCCTCAGCTTCGAGTACAGAAATTTAAGTTTTCAATTCTTTCTTCTTCACTTTTACCTCAGCACTCAGCACTCAGCACTCAGAAATAAATTCACCTACCGAAATAAACTCTAGAGTTACCATATCCTAATTGTCGCAGATAGTTGTTCCATTCCTCTGCATCTCTCCGGTTGGGAAAAGGACCGACAGCGACGTGTGGACCTAGTGGTTCTTGCCTTAGCAATACGACACCATACTGTCCACTAGTGCGCCTAATATTGTCTGCAATTAAAGGTACACTTCTCGCATCGGCAGGAATGACAGCATAATAGCTCTGCTCTTGTCTTGGAGTGGAGAAAGTTGACATTGCTTGCTCTCCCGGAGTTACAAAACCCGCTTCCCGTCCATCACTAAAGTTCATGATTTGGGCATTGTTGATGCCGAATGACTGTAATTCTCTGACCCGATTTTCTGCATTAGCTCTTTGACTAAAAATTCCTACTTGAATCACGGAACGTCCTTGGAACTGACGAATATAAGCTGTAGGTTCAATGCGGCGTACTTGGCTCAAAGTCTGAGTGTTACTACTATTAACCAATACTAAGTAACGCTGAAAATTCTG
>PWQB01000807.1 GCA_003556955.1 Nostocaceae cyanobacterium CSSed10_463m | reverse complement strand
CAATTACAAGATTGGCAGATTAATGAAAGTAAATTAAATTTCTCGGCATTAATTGATCCTAAGAAGTTCCCCAAAGAGGGTGTTTATAAGTTTAGATTCGATATTTTTGCTCAAAGGTTACAAGCACCTATTTGGTGGAAAGAGTGGGATTGGGAAAACAGAAGTCATGATAAAGATGGGACAAGAACACAGGGTTTAGAGGAGTTTTTAATTGGATTGAAAAATAGGACAGAAAAACTACAGGCTGAAAAATCCAAGCATCATGAAAATACTAATTGGTTAATTGGTCGTTTTTGTTATGGAATCCAGAAAAACTAAAGGTAATTGCAAATATAGCAATCCTAAATGAGTTATGAACGGGATTTTTTTTAACGAACCACAGAGACACAGAGATCACAGAGGAAGAGAAAGAAGAGAAATGTTTACGTCTTATTTAGGATCGCTATATAAGTAGGTAGACACAAATAAACCCAACTATGTAATACCAAATTTATGTGAGGCTGCATAGAATAATTCAGTTGCTGGGCATGGAATTTCCAGTTTTTTATTCTATGCATCTTCATATAGCAGTGTTCATTCAGAAGAAGATGAGTTGGGTCTGAGTCTCTCTCTCCAATTTGGCTGAGGCGAGGAGGAACCAGAACTACTACTAGGACGTTGAGTTCTGGCGGGTGGCGCAGCATCTGATTCTGCTGTTCTACGCTGTCTGGGAGGGGAAGAGACTCTAGCGGGTGGAGTGGTGGTTTGTGGTTGTGAACGTCTTCTAGACCTGCGAGACGGTCGGGTAACGTTAGCTGTGGGGGGACTTGGCTCATTTGCAGTGGGAGCAGAAAGAGAACGATGCTGTATTGATTTGGGTTTGATCGGTTGCGCCTCGATGCTACCGACTCGACCCTGTAACTTAGGTCTTTCGGGAAACTTTTCTATCGGCATTCCCTCTACAGCTTTTTCCATAAATTCCCGCCAAGCGATCGCCGCACTACCACTGCCTCCCGAAGTGGGGCGGTTATTATCGTTACCTAACCAAACCCCTGTGACTATTTGGGGAATGTAGCCAATAAACCACAAATCACGGGCTTCATCGGAGGTTCCTGTTTTTCCCGCCACAGGTCTATTCTTTAACTGTGCAGGGCCGCCCGTGCCGGCTTCTACTACGTGTTGCAGCATCCAGGTCATAATCCCGGCCGTTGTGGGGTCAAGAACTCGCTGATGCTGGAAATCATTTGACCAAACTACCTCACCTTGACGGTTAAGGATGCGACGAATGCCATGAGCTTCTATGTATAATCCCTGTCTTGCAAAAGTACCATAAGCATTAGTTAATTCCAGTAAATTCACTTCATGGGAACCAAGAGCTAAAGAATAAGTTGGCTGGAGGTCTGATTGGATTCCCAAACGGCGGGCAGTATTAATAATTGGCTCAAATCCCACGTCCAGCAATACTTTCACCGCAACGACATTAGTAGAACGGGTGAGGGCATCTCTGATGGTCATGGGGCCACGAAAGGTTCGACCAAAGTTTTGTGGTTCGTAATCATCAATGACTACAGGTGCATCTAGGTAGCTGTCATTAGGGCTTTTACCAGTGGCTATAGCTGCTGCATAGACAAATCCTTTAAATGTTGATCCTGGCTGACGTTGTGCCTGAGTAACTCGATTAAATTGATTTTTACTAAAGTCTCGGCCTCCCACCATAGCCTTAATTTCACCATTGCGGGGGTCGATGGCTACTAAAGCTCCTTGAGTAAAGTTTTGCCTACGACCTTGATTTTTCAAGGTTTTAGCAATTGCTGCTTCTGCGGCTTGCTGCCAAGTGGGATTTAGGGTAGTTTCCACTACTAAACCCTCTTGTGTCAAGACTTCGGGGGAAATATACTTGGGTAATTCTTGGAGGACGTAACTGGCAAAGTAGGGAGATTCTACTTCTAGCCGCTTGGGAAAGTTGCTGTTGAGGTTGAGGGCTTCCTGAGCGGCTGCTTGTCTTTGGGCAGCTGTAATTAATTCATCTTCATACATCCGTTGCAATACTATATTTCGCCTCTGGATGGCTGCTGTCGGATTTCGCAATGGGGAGTATAAACTGGGGGCGGGAGCTAATCCGGCAATCATGGCTGCTTCCCCTAGTGTGAGTTGATCTACCGTTTTACTGAAGTATACCCAGGCAGCATCTGCTACACCGTATGCTCCAGATCCTAAATAGACCAAATTCAGGTAACGTTCGATAATTTGGTCTTTGCTTAACTCTTGCTCCATTTTTTGAGCTAGACGCACTTCTTTGAGTTTGCGCCAGATTGTCTGCTCTTGTTTGAGAAAAAGGATTCGGGCTAACTGTTGGGTGATAGTACTAGCACCTTCTACCACAGATTGCGATCGCAAGTTATTAAAAGCTGCTCTGACAATTCCTTGAGGGTCAATACCATGATGATTGGCAAACCTTCTATCTTCTGAGGCGATAAAAGCTTGTTTGAGTTGATCCGGTACTTCTTCTAGTCTGACTCGTTCTCTGGTAGCCTCTCCTTGTTGTTGGAGTATGGTGCCATCAACAGCTTTGATAGTTAGGGTTTGCGCTCGGCTAGTAACTTTTAATTCTGCTTGCTCTGGCAAACTTTGATCAATTGTGTCAATGAAGTAGTTTAGGCCAATCATTGCACCACCGATGCTACTACCTATACCCAAAGTTGCCCAAAACCAGAACCGTCGATAAAACGGTCTATTGCGGCTACTAAATATACTAGTGATCCCAGTCGATGCACTATTTATTTGACTCCAGAACTGCCTTGTTTTCATAATTTTTGTGGGTGGTAAGCTCTCATTTGTGGCTTCCTCGTTCTCGTAATGATTACCAGGGGTCAATCGCGTTTCCTCCTTGTCAGAGTCGCTGAAATTGGTTGATCTTTGCTTGAACTAGGAGGTGAGCTTTCCCACATCAGTCCTCT
>PWQB01000595.1 GCA_003556955.1 Nostocaceae cyanobacterium CSSed10_463m | reverse complement strand
TAGCAGAAAGAGCGCTCATCCCCGTGCTACCGCCAAAAGAAAAATTCCCCTACGTAATTCGTGTAGTCTCGGAAGTGCTTTCTTCTAACGGTTCCACCTCTATGGGTTCGGTATGCGGTTCCACTTTATCCTTGATGGATGCTGGTGTACCAATTCTCAAACCTGTAAGCGGTGCGGCAATGGGTTTAATTAAAGAAGATGACGAAGTGCGAGTCCTGACTGATATTCAGGGGATTGAGGACTTTTTAGGCGATATGGACTTTAAAGTTGCCGGCACAGATACCGGGATTACCGCCTTGCAAATGGATATGAAAATCCCTGGTTTGTCATTGGACATTATTGCCCAAGCCGTCCACCAAGCTAAATCAGCCCGGTTGCATATTCTGGATAAAATGCTCCAGACTATCGAAGAACCAAGGGTTGAAACCTCACCCTATGCTCCACGTTTATTGACCATCAAAATTGATTCTGACATGATTGGTCTGGTCATTGGCCCTGGAGGTAAAACCATTAAGGGGATCACCGAAGAAACTGGTGCGAAGGTTGACATTGAAGATGATGGCACCGTGACGATTTCGGCTGTGGATGAAAGCCGGGCGAAGAAAGCCCGTAATATCATTCAAGGTATGACTCGTAAGCTACATGAAGGCGATGTTTATGTAGGGCGTGTGACTCGGATTATCCCTATTGGTGCGTTTGTAGAATTTCTGCCAGGAAAAGAAGGCATGATTCACATTTCTCAACTAGCTGACTATCGTGTAGGCAAAGTTGAAGATGAAGTAGCTGTTGGGGATGAAGTGATTGTCAAAGTTCGAGAAATCGACAATAAAGGGCGAATAAATCTCACACGTTTGGGTATCCACCCAGATCAAGCAACTGCGGCGCGAGAAGCTGCGGCCGTGAATCGATAAATCGATTGGGGATTTTAGATATATATCTAAAATCCGCTATGCCTAGTTGCAAAGTAAGTTTGTTGGGTTAAGACCAAATTAATTAAAGCCTGCCTTAGCAGGCTCGCTGCATTTAAATTAGCAAAAGATCATCCTGGACTGGAAGACGGAAATATCGCCGAATTTACCACGAAACAGGGTTTATTTGAGATTAGCTTGGGGATGGTTGAGCGATCGCTCCATCTCACTTATGTTGTAAATATATACACACAAAATCTTTCATTAAGGTTTTTGTCGCAATTTTATGGATGCTTCCGAGTTATTAGAAACAATCACACAGCTGATTGATCAGGCAGAACAAGGCGAAATCGATCCTTGGGATGTCCAAGTCATTGAGGTGATTGACCATTACTTAGAACTAATGGCACCGGAGGCTAAAGTTAGAGGAGCCATCGAGTCTGACTTGTCACAATCTGGACAGGCTTTTTTGTCAGCATCAATGCTGGTGTTATTTAAAGCCAACACTTTGATGCAATTGTCTACAGTAGATGGCTCGGAAGATGATGTCATAGATGATACTATGTTAGACGATGAAACTGGTTTATTACATCATGCTCATCGTTTGCAATTAGAGCGACACCTGCGCCGCCGTCCGTCAGCAATGCCACCGCCAAAGCGCCGTGTGACTCAGCAAGAGTTAATCAAGCAATTGCAGATTATGGCGAACCAACTCAAACTGGTGCAAAGATCCAGTAAACCTGTTCGCCCCAAGCGTCAATCCAGCGCCCAAAATATGCGACAAGCCCTAGAATTAGCTCACCAGGAAAACCTGACTGAGGTAGCTGGGGAACTAGAGCAAGTGTTGCATTGTTCAGCAAAGGAGCTATTTGAACAACAAAATTGTTTGAATCTAGAACAACTGGTAGATTTGTGGACTCAAACAAAGGAACCACACCAAAATAATTCTCCCCATCACTCTGAAAATAGCCACAGGGTGAGTGTTTTCTGGGCGCTACTACTGCTCTCATCTCAATCCAAAGTCGAGTTATTACAAGACGAGTTTTACCAGGAAATTAAAATTCGGTTACCAAAAAACTGGGTTTAAAGCCCCGTTGTCAACGCATAGAGAAAGCCTACCAATTATTTTTTAAACACAATAAACGTAGAGACGACCCGCCGGGTCGTCTCTACTGGGTAGAAACAGAGTAAAAATTGGTAGTCGGCGGATTAGTTAAAATCATAAAAGTCATTCCTGATGTCTTTGACCAAGGAAGAACGGGTTTGCCGTTTAACCCTGTGGTGGTTAATCCACTACGAAGGAACTAACCTGATGACTTGGAGTAAGTTGGAGTAGGTTTAGTGAAGCGGTTACTTAGATCATTAAAACTGATGATTAAGTATCACTCGATAAAAGTAAACTGGCTTGTGTTTGAGGAATAAAATTTTATGAAAGCCATGATTCTTGCGGCGGGTAAGGGTACTCGTGTGCGTCCTATTACCTATACAATTCCCAAACCGATGATTCCTATCCTGCAAAAGCCAGTGATGGAATTCCTCTTGGAACTTTTGCGCCAACATGGATTTAACCAGATTATGGTTAATGTTAGCCATTTGGCTGAGGAAATTGAAAATTATTTTCGTGATGGTCAACGGTTTGGAGTTGAAATTGCTTATTCTTTTGAAGGCAAAATTGATGATGATGGCAAACTGGTGGGCGAAGCCATTGGTTCAGCTGGCGGGATGCGGCGTATCCAAGACTTCTCACCATTCTTTGATGATACCTTTGTGGTGTTATGCGGTGATGCTCTGATTGACTTAGATTTGTCTGCGGCTGTGAAGTGGCATAAATCCAAAGGTTCAATTGCTACTATCATTACCAAATCTGTGCCACTAGAAGAAGTATCCAGTTACGGTGTGGTAGTCACCGATGAAGATAGTCGTGTGAAAGCCTTTCAAGAAAAACCCTCCCAAGAGGAAGCTATTAGTACCAACATTAACACTGGTATTTATATTTTTGAGCCAGAGGTGTTTGAGTACATACCCTCTGGG
>PWQB01000448.1 GCA_003556955.1 Nostocaceae cyanobacterium CSSed10_463m | reverse complement strand
GCCATAAAATAACTTCTATAGATGACCCCCATAAACGGTTAGGGTTGGCTACTAATAAACTATTCAAGTTGAAGCCAATCATAGATTTAATGATATTAATTGCACTATTAAATGATTCTGATCTAAAAAATACCCAAGAAAAAACTACAGCTATAAAAGTTATTACTTTGTAAAATATACTTTTACAAAGTATTCTTTTGTTGGATGAAGTATGATATTTATTTAAAGATATATATAGATGGTTAAGGATTAAAAATAAGCCATGTAACCCCCCCCAAATGACAAAATTCCAAGATGCACCATGCCATAACCCACCCAACAGCATTGTAATGCCAAGATTGAGGTAACGCCTAATTGCACCTTTGCGATTACCACCTAAAGGTATATAGAGATAATCCCGTAAGAAGTTAGAAAGAGTAATGTGCCAACGTCTCCAAAAGTCTATAATACTATCAGCTTTATATGGAGAATTAAAGTTTACCGGCAAGATAATTCCAAAAATTCTGGCTATGCCTATAGCCATATCAGAATATCCAGAAAAATCAAAATATAGCTGGAACGTATAAGCCAGGACACCACACCAAGCCTCAAAAGAAGATAGAATGGTTCCTGATGCAGATGCATCAAAAATAGGTCTTGCATATATGGCTACGCCATCTGCTAGTACTACTTTCTTGAATAGTCCGAAGGAAAAAATAGTCAGTCCAATTGCAAAATTTTTGGCACTGAATTTGGTAATCCTGTTCTTAAACTGAGGGACTATTTCTGTGTGATGGACAATTGGTCCAGCAATCAACTGGGGAAAAAATACTACAAATAGACAATAATCAAAAAAATTATAATTCTTAGTTTTACCCTTAAAAGCATCCACTAAATAACCAATTTGCTGAAAAGTAAAAAATGAAATTGCTAGAGGTAGTAATATTTTTTCTACGTTCAATTGAGTACCCAGCAATACATTCAAGTTGTTTACAAAGAAATTGGCATATTTGTAGTAGCCTAATATTCCCAGATTTATCAAAATTCCTAGCGTTAGCAGTAACTGAGAATTCCCAAATCTTTGGCTTTTCTCCTGGTTATTTTGACTATGCTTTACTAGTAAAACACTTATTACATAATTAAAAATTATGGAAGAAATTATCAAAGTAACAAAGCTTAAATTCCAATATCCATAAAAAACAAAAGATAAAGTAAGTAACCAAATTAAAGCAGCTTGACGATACCCAAATTGACCTATCAAGAAAAAACCTAAAATTGTTATGGGCAGAAATACAAAAATAAATTCCCAGGAGTTAAAAAGCATATTAATAAATAATGATCATGAAAACCCTAAATGAGTTGTGAAAAACAAGGAACTACACATAAACATCTTCGGACGGTTAAAAACTTGATTATGAGTAACGAGTCATACAATCAAGATATTTAATTTTTTTTCTAATTTCTCTAAAACCGTATCACTGTACGTATTTTTCCATAGAATATTTCTTTTGTCAATTAAAAAAATCACACAACCCATGAATTCAGGCAGGATAGATAAGAATTGCTGGTCAGATTATTTGTTAAAATTTGACTAGGCTAGGCTTCCCCTCACATCCCCAGATGACTTTTAACTCTCTGATTCCTGAAACAGCGCTTTCAGTAGCTGGATTAACTGACTATATCCGCTTGCTGTTAGAACAAGATAATCAATTACGCCAAGTTTGGGTAACTGGGGAAGTTTCCAGTGCTAACAACCATCGCAGTGGCTTATTTTTTACACTACAAGACCCAGAGGGGACAGCCGGGATTAAGTGTGTGGTGTGGAAAAGCCAAATTCCTAAACTCGCTCAAATACCAATTGCAGGTGAGCAGTTAATTATTTTGGGTAGTATCAGAGTTTACCCGCAACGGGGAGAGTATCAATTATCTGTTTGGCAAGCTATCCCTGCTGGTGCTGGTTTACAGGCGCTACGCTATCAACAGTTAAAAAACCGCTTGCTGGCTGAGGGTTTATTTGATACAGAACGCAAACGTCCTTTACCTCTGCATCCTCAAACTATTGCTGTGGTCACTTCACCCACTGCGGCGGCTTGGGGTGATATTCAAAAAACTCTCAAACAAAGATATCCCGGTTTACGGGTGTTATTTTCTCCCGCTACTGTGCAGGGTGAACAAGCACCAGATTCGATAGTTCAGGCGATTAATCGGGTTAATCGTGATGGTCGCGCGCAGGTGCTGATTTTATCACGGGGTGGTGGCGCAGTTGAGGAATTGGCTTGCTTTAATGATGAACGGGTGGTCAGGGCTGTTGCTACTTGTTCTATCCCGGTAATTACTGGTATTGGTCATCAACGGGATGAATCTTTGGTAGATTTAGTTGCTGATGCTTGTGTACATACACCAACGGCGGCGGCGGAAACTGTTGTCCCATCTCTGGCAGATTTATATTTTCAGCATCGGCAAAGGATAGTGGCGCTACGTGAAGCAGTAAGTGAATTTACGGTAAATGCTGAGGATAAATTGCAAGGTTTACGGCATCGCTTGCGGCGTTTGGGGTTAGATAAACAGGTACAGCAGGAGATGCAGCAACTCAGTTGGAAAAGGCAACAATTGATACAGGCGACTTTGGGGCGATCGCATCAAGCCCAGCAGCGTTTACAATTGTTACGGGAAAAGTTGGCTAGTCTTGACCCCAAAGCAGTGTTACAGCGTGGTTATGCTGTGGTACGGCGGGAAAATGGGGAAATAGCTCGTTCTGCGGCCGAGTTAACTGTGGGTGAGGATTTGTTGATTCAGTTGGGGCAGGGGGAGGTTACAGTTAAGGTGGTGGAAGTGAAAGATTAACTGAACCACAGAGGCGCAGAGGACACGGAGAGTTGAATGGTTAAGCGTAAGGATGCTTCAATGGCTGGTTGGAGTTATGAACAGAAGGTGCGGGAGATAGAGGCTATTATTACTCGCATT
>PWQB01000182.1 GCA_003556955.1 Nostocaceae cyanobacterium CSSed10_463m | reverse complement strand
CGCTGCACTGCTTGCAAAACTTCGCGCACAGTTGCTTCTTTGTGAAGCACGTGTTCATCGTGAGTACGATTGCAGATACGTTGTAGTTCTGCTACAACATCTGCCTGCTGAGTAATGATTCGCAGCATGGAGTAAGGAGAATGCCAATATTTAGAATATTCCCGCCTGAGAATCAGTCTTAACTCTAGAACTATGAGTTTGTCGAGCTAATTCTAATTCTCTTCTCTAGCTTAACCTGGATTTTTTTGATACTCTCAAGGCTGCCAGATATAGGTGGCTTGAGAAGGCGACTATAGTTGTTCAGTCCGACTACCTCATTGACTCACTCTAGGGGCAAGCTATTTGGTATCCGGCAGAGCGAAGGTGTGCCGATACCCTCTACCCTTACAACCTAGACCACACTCCCTGGGGGGTTCCTGGTGACATATTTGCACATCCAGTTTCCTTGATCAAGCAGGTGGTATAGGGTCTGATGATATTTTTTACCTATTTTTTACTTTAGTAACTAAACATTTTATCGAAGTAACTTATTCTAACTCATTTTTCCCATCGTTTACACATAAACTGTAAAGTTGTCAAGGATACTTTTGCTCAAGGACGTTTGAAAAGTCGATAGCTCCCTGCTCCCCTGCCTCTTCCCCCCAGTTCCTCAAAAGAAACTTTAAAGAAACTTTTTGGAGAAATTCTGACATTGGCAGGATGAATGCTATATTAGTAAGTCTAGTAGTGTGTGTACATATTAATAGTATTTTTGGAATTGACTGTGGCGAATACAAAATCTGCTCTCAAACGCGCCCAAATTGGAGAACGCAATCGTTTGCGTAACAAAGCTTACAAATCAGCAGTAAGAACGCTGATGAAAAAATACTTTAGTGCCGTAGATGTCTATGCAGCTAATCCTAACCCAGAATTAGAAAAAGAAGTACAGGTGCGTCTGTCTGAAGCTGTTAGCAAAATCGACAAAGCTGTAAAGCGCGGTGTTCTCCACCCCAATAACGGCGCAAGAAAAAAATCAAGGTTGGCTCGCAAACTCAAGCCACTAACTCAAGCATCTGCTTAGGAGTTCCAGGGTTCAGTAATCAGGAAATATATATGTATATAACTGATTACTGCTCAGGAAATTATGAAACTTGGACTTCGCTCAGTTCTCAAAACTGACTCTGACTGATAACTAGAATGCAGCTGATTGATACCCACGTTCATATTAACTTTGATACATTTCAGGCAGATTTAGCATCAGTGCGATCGCGATGGCAAGCAGCTGGTGTAGTACGTCTGGTACACTCCTGTGTCGAACCATCGGAGTTCTCTAGTATTCAATCTCTAGCACACCAATTTCCAGAACTCAGCTTTGCAGTTGGGTTACATCCATTGGATGTGGAAAAGTGGCACAGCCAAACAGCAGCCGAAATTAAATCCTTGGCTAGTTCGGAAAAAAAAGTGGTGGCGATTGGGGAAATGGGTATGGATCTTTACAAAGCAGATAACTATGCGGCTCAACGCGTAGCTTTTGAAGCTCAGTTAGCGATCGCCTGTGAACTCAACTTACCAGTAATTATCCATTGTCGAGATGCGGCAGCACAAGTCAGGGAAATTCTGCAAAAATGGCAGGAAAATACCGGACAAACCCCCAGAGGTGTGATGCATTGTTGGGGTGGAACGCCAGAGGAAACCCAATGGTTTCTAGACTTAGGCTTCTACATTAGCTTTAGCGGCACAGTCACATTCAAAAACGCCAAAGCAATCCAAGCCTCAGCCGCAATGGTTACCAGCGATCGCCTGTTAGTGGAAACAGATTGCCCTTTTTTATCTCCAGTACCCAAACGAGGGGAAAAACGCAATGAACCCGCTTATGTTCGTTATGTAGCCGAACAAGTAGCGCATTTGCGTGGAGAGACATTAGAAGCGATCGCCGCCCAAACCACCCAAAATGCTTGTGAATTGTTTGGATTAGCATTGTGAAGCCTGACATCTATACCGTAGGGAGTGCTGAAAAAATTAAACTCTAGGAGGACAAAAATATGCTAAGATTAACCCCTCCAAAACAATTTGAATACGCCATAATAAAAAAGGAAGGAACTGAAAACTTTTAAGATTGATTTTGTACTGCTATCGACTTGATCATCCATCTCATCTCCACAAGCGGATGTTCGGAATTGATGACTGATGTCAAAATTCAACAGTCACTAAGACTTTGGTAAAAAAGCCCCCGTGCTGCACTGAACCTATAGAAAATTGTTAAACGTAAATTACCTTGTGAGCAAAACCCACCAAAATCAAGCCCGTAGTGACAAGTTATTAGAGCCGAAAACACACACGGCTCTTTCGGTGTGTCTGAAGAAACTACCGTAAGTATAAACGGTGAAGTGATCACACAAATAGTCTAGAAACATCTAGGCATTCATTGAGCTTCATGGGAGGGGAAGTGAGGAAAGTACAACCAATTGATCAATGTTTCAGCCATCGACTGTTGAGAAATCAACTTAATATCTTGATTTTAACGCACCTTGAGAGAAAACAAGGGCGATTACCCCCCTTGCCAAAATCTCTCTTTGCAGCTTCAATAGCGGCGTTTGCCTACACCTAGAAATAGCATAAGGCATCAACAAAGAGAAGTTCCCCAATAGTTATGGTAGTTATGGACACAAGGCACTTGCTAAGGGAACATACCAAAAACAGAAATTTCAGCAGTGTCCTCAAAAAAAGTTTAACCAGGTTGATGAAGGTAAAGGCATGACTACAGATACATATATGGAATCCGCCTTTTTGTTGCCAGACTTAATTGAAATCCAGCGTTCGAGTTTTCGCTGGTTTTTAGAAGAAGGGCTGATCGAAGAACTCAACTCCTTTAGTCCAATTACAGACTATACAGGCAAACTAGAACTACACTTTTTAGGTCAAAACTACAAACTTAAAGAGCCAAAATACAGCGTTGAGGAATCT
>PWQB01000621.1 GCA_003556955.1 Nostocaceae cyanobacterium CSSed10_463m | reverse complement strand
GATAATTACGTGCATAGCCGGGAGCTACGTCTACTAAGTCGCCAGTTTTGCCCAGCTTGCTGACATCTTGATTTAAAACTAACTGTATACGTTTCGCCATTGTTTTTGTTTTTTCCTGTAAAATCTGATTAACTTGGGTTTTAGCAGCATAGCTCACAATCACCAGCAGCGTTGCTTATACCCTAAAGCTTACAGATCCTAGCGAATCGTAGGGTGCGATCGCAACTATTTAGTGATCAAATCATTCGGGTGCGATTGCACTTGCGGAAAATTAATCGCTGAAAACGCCTTTTTTCAGTTTACGCAGTTGATTTTTTACTTGGTCGAGGGTTGTTTGCAACTGACTTTTTTCTACAGGTGCGGGTATATTTGCCGCAGGTAACGCTGGATTCAGGTTGCGGTAATGTTCCCAAATTTCCCAGTAAGGACAACCGGGTTGAATCCGAATCCCCGCCCAGTGCAGATATTGTAGTGGTTGATTGACTGTAGGATCAAAGATCATCTTGCCTTCAGTCTGAAAGTGTGGTGTTCCTGCCCAATTTCCCGGTGCTTTACCTTCTCGGCGAACTACGTTAAAGCGACGGGGAATCCGCTTAAGCAACATATAATTGATAATTGGTTGATCAGAAGTCTTTTCGGAAAAGTCAAAGTATTCTGGATGGGCTGCACACTCAGCAAAAGTTTCATATAAATCATTTTCTGAGACTAAGTTTTTCTTGGAACCCCAAAATCCACCGTTAAAAATATCTTTGACTTCTGCTTCAGTAAATATTTTATCTGCTAATACCTGGGAACTAAAAACATTTTTGATTCCACCTAAATGTTGATAGTCACAGCAAATAAAATCTGCTTCAGCCAGGTAATTCAGATTATCAATAATCTTTTCAAAGACGACAATATCAGTATCAATGTACAAAAATTCATCAAAAGGGCCAAACCAACAAGCTTGTTTGCGGAATTGATTGGGGCGAGCGAAAAACTTGCCTCCGAAAGTTTCATGTAACTTTCCTGCTAGACGGTCAATGAAATCTAAGTCTTCGTAAACTTTTACTCCATAATGTTGATTTAGAGTGTCAGCTATCTGATGATAATTATCATCGTAAGGAATTATGATGATTGGTGTATCTGCATCATGCAATCTGATACTATTTAGGAGTGCGATCGCCTGATCTAAAACCTTGTCATTAGCAATAATATAAATTCCGCTACTCATGTTATTTACCTCCCCCTGGTATGCCTAATTTTCTGAAAACTTTTGTCGCTAAACTTGGCGGAGCATTATAAGCTTTCGCTTTAGTTGTAAATTTTGGGCGCTTCTCTGGTTCATGCAGATAGCGATAATGCAAGAAAACATCCCGATAAGGAAAATCAATATTTTCTCCCTCGCAAACTCGCTGAAATAATTTAGAACTCAAGCCGATATAGTGAAGATAAGTTAATTGTTTCCCTTGGTCATACAAAATATTATCTTGAGTCTGAAAATGCTCAGAAACTACACAACATCCTGTTTTTTCAGATTCGGGAAGTTCCAGAGCAAAATTATAGCTAGAGATTCCTGAACGCATGACCATATAGTTGAGAATCGTTTGATCAGGAGCCATATCATAAAGTATTTCAGCCTCCCCCATGCGAAGTTTTTCTAGTAATGATTCTCGCACTTGGGCATCAAATACTCCTTTTTTAGAAGCATAAAATCCAGAACAAAAGATTTCTGTTTGCAGTTGTTGTGGTGTAAATATTTCTGTTAATTTTGCCGAGGATTGATTATACACATGAGATAAATCTGTGTATTGAAAATCGTATACTACCCAATCATAATTATTTAACTGGTTAAAAATTGCCGTTAATGGACTCATTAATAAAGTATCAGCATCCATATAAACGAAACGGTCAAACGAACCATCAAAAGCACCATAACGTCTATGAGTGCCGACTCGATAATATTTGTCCTTACCTAATTTTGACCAATGTTCTGCGGCTGTGGGATGAGCATCCCAAATATTGCAAACAAACTCATCCCATCTCTGAATAGATACTTGATCATTGTAAATTTGCACTTGAGGACGATGGGCAATTTCAGCACTAAGTTTTGCTGTATCGTCGTTATAGGGATAAATGCAAACTGGCATTTCCTGCCCATAAATTGCCTCTATACTATTTAGTAAAGCAATAACTTGTTCATAAACTTTGTCATTGGCAAGCGTACAAATACCATCCATATAAAAATCCTAAATTTATTAAGAAAATTTACCGACAAATTCTGATAACCAGTTAAGTAGATTTAATTTATGTAAAATAATTTGTCTAGCTTCTGCGATCGCATCTTTAGCAGCATACCAAGCATCTGGAGTAGAAGTAACTTCTTGGATGTAGGCAATGCCCTTTTCATCTAGACTTGGCAACCTTAAAAAGCTACCAGGGGGTAATAATTTATCGGCAGCAGATCCACCATAGTAAATTGGCAAACACCATGCTAATAAAGCATCCCAAAGTTTCTCACTCACATACCAACTGTTATCAGCATAGTTTTCAATTGAAAGATTATAATAGTATGGTGCCATGCCATGCCATTTATTACCCAATTCACCCGATTTTATTGCCCATGTGGGTAAATCACGTCCATACAAATCAAACTTAATCTCGCTCGACTGTAAAGACTGTAAAAAGTTTAATCTTTGACGATGATTAGCGGTGCGACTAATACCAGAGGTAATCCAACTGCAAGGAGAAACTTTCTCCGGTGGTGGCATTTCATTTAACTCCCGAAACGAGTTGCCATGATACCAAATAGCAGGCATATAGTCAGGTGTGGGGGCAAAATCATCAGGGCCAGAAACATAGCCGCAGTAGTTCTGAGCTTGCTGGTATGCTCTACGATTTTTTTCTACAACTTCATCTAATGGTGGTTCCCGTAACAAATAAATTATCCTTTCCTTGCTGACTCCTCG
>PWQB01000720.1 GCA_003556955.1 Nostocaceae cyanobacterium CSSed10_463m | reverse complement strand
GTCACTTCTTGAATATAAGCAATACCTTTTTCATCAAGACTAGGTAAGCGTAAAAAACTGCCAGGAGGTAATAATTTATCTGCGGCTGGTCCACCATAATAAATAGGTAAACACCAAGCTAATAAAGCATCCCAAAGTTTCTCACTTACATACAAATTATTATCAGCATAGTTTTCAATTGCTAAGTTATAATAATAGGGTGCCATACCATGCCATTTATTACCCAATTCCCCGGATTTTTGCGCCCAGTTTGGTAAATTGCGCCCATACAAATCAAATTGAATTTCACTAGCTTGTAATGATTGTAAAAAGTTTAATCTTTGGCGATGGTTAGCTGTGCGATTAATACCAGAAGTAATCCAACTACAGGTAGCAATTTTTGCCGGAGGTGGCATTTCATTTAATTCTGTAAAGGAATTGCCATGATACCAAATTGCTGGCATATAATCGGGATGTGGCGCAAAGTCATCAGGCCCGGAAATATAGCCGCAATACTTTTGTGCTGCTGCGTATGCTTGCTGATGTTTCTGGACAACTTCATCTAGAGGCGGTTCCCGCAATAAATAAATTATTTGTTCCTTACTGACTCCCCGGAATACAGTCTCAATATTAAATGTTGTTGTTGGTTGTGATTTACGAAACTTTTCTAACCAAGATTTTGGCTGGGGAGGTTTAGGAAAGTTAAACTGATACATCAGCAGAAAATCAGGTTTTGCTGCTAAAGCTTGCATTTGGATATTACCCCAAATACCGAATTGATGGGGGGTTTGTTGCCATAGCCAATCAGCTTGATTATCCAGATTGCGATAGCTACTAATCATCCCAATAGTTTTAATATTCATCTAACTTAATAAATTAAAAACAATTAATATGGCGTTTCCCACTCCCCAACCCTCTCCTTGACAAGGGGATGGTGCGCGACAGCGCAGGTTGGCTGTATTGCAAGTGTTTGGGAATTACTATAAATTTTCATAGCATTAATCATATTTTTAACACCTAAATCTCTCTTAATTCTTCCTCTGTGTCTCTGTGTCTCTGTGGTTCCATAAAAAATCAAGATTGAAACGCTGTTTGCGGATTGAAATATTTTATTTGCTGTTCACAATTCACTAAAACCTCAATTAATGATCTCGCATAATGGTAAGATTCGATAATTAATTTACTTTGTTCTGGCGCGACAGGTTCTAAACTGTCATCCAAACAGGAAAGTACGCCGAGAATTGTATTCAGATGTTGGCGAGCTTGGTCAGCAATTTGCGAATAGTTACCATAAGGATGCATCGTAGATATATTATGGTTAGATGGTATGAGTTGCTCTTGCATTTGCCAATTAATCATATCTTCTAAAATATCGAGAGTCGTCATGGTTTTATAAGTATATTTATAGGATTGGACGATTAATTCCTGTTGTTCTTCATAATTTGCCACCATTCCGTCCAGTAATAAGTTTAAAAACCCAATCATCGAGTTGAAGCGCGTCCGCAGTTCGTCACAGATACGAATCAAACTTTGGCTGCTTTGGGTGGTTACTTGCGGGCGATCGCTAAATTGCATAGAATACAAACGTGAATAGTAACCACCCTGGCGTAATAGTTGTTCATGGGTTCCTATTTCCACCACACGACCTTGGTCTAAAACAGCAATTTGATCAGCTTTCTGCACTGTAGACAAACGGTGAGCAATAACTAAAGTTGTGCGACTGCGACTTAAATCGTCTAATGCAGATTGTACCAAACGTTCCGAAACCGTATCTAAAGCGCTGGTCGCTTCATCTAAAATTAGAATTTCCGGGTTTTGCAGTAGTGCGCGCGCAATGGCTAATCTTTGTCGTTGTCCACCAGATAACATCACACCGCGATCGCCAATCATGGTATCAAATTCTTGGGGCAATTTGCTAATAAACTCATAAGCATTAGCCCGCTTGGCGGCGGTGATGATTTCATCCAGCGTCGCTTCTGGTTTAGCATAAGCAATATTATTCTTGATTGTGTCATTGAATAAAAACGTATCTTGACTGACAATGCCCATATTCTTTCGCATTGATATCAGATCAAAATCACGTATATCCCTACCATCGATAGTAATACTCCCAGCTACAGGGTCATAAAATCTGGGTAACAAGTCTGCTAACGTTGATTTTCCCGCACCAGAACCACCTACCAATGCTAAAGTAGTACCACGAGGTAAAAATAAATTGATATCTTGCAATACCATCTTTTTCTGACTAGGGTAAGCAAAAGCCAGAGATTGAAAACGTATTCCCCGTTGTAATGTAGTGTAGGGAATATTGCCTGTTTTCATCATCGGCTTATTATTTCGGTTTAAAAAATCCGTGACTATAGCCACACTGCTAGAGTTATTAGCAAAACTGCTGCGAATACTGTTTAACTGAGAAAGCAATGGTAATAATCGCAGTAATACTAATAAATATGTTAATAGTACAGCCGAAAAATTAGAAATTTGCTCAGAGAAAAAAGTTCTACTCAAAAATATAATTACCAGTAAAGCTGTAATTCCCAATACCTCACTCATCGGTGCGATGGCTTGAGCATTAACTTGCGATTTAAAATCGGCTGCTTCCCGATTATATATCAGTTGCTTAATTTTAAAATATTCTTTTTTCTCATTTCCTGTAGCTTTCACCAGTCGAATACCATTCAATGTTTCTAACACCGCAATGGAATAGGCTTTTGACATTTCACTCAGTTGCTTCCCAAAATATTTAGACCGGGAAATCGCATACTGATTGATGATAGTCACAAAGCCCAATAAAAATGTAGAAGCGACTGTTAATTCCCAAGAAATTGATAGTAAGATGCCAAGAAAAACTAAAATAGTAATTCCGAGGATAATTAATTTAATAATATTACCGATAGCAGTGGCTGTGCGTCCAGTTTCTCCCCCCAAGCTGTAATATTATTAAATTAATTATCCTCGGAATTACTATTT
>PWQB01000650.1 GCA_003556955.1 Nostocaceae cyanobacterium CSSed10_463m | reverse complement strand
TTACCACTGTAGCCGGGATGTATTCTCGCAAAGGAATTACTGAGCTAATTACAGCTTTTATCAAAATTGCGGGCAAATGTCCCCACCCACATCTATACTTAGTGGGAGATGGGCCAGATCGGTCAATGTTTGAGGCTATGGTCAAAAATACAGCTTATAGCGATCGCATTCATTTTGAAGGTTTCCAGCCAGAACCACAACGCTATATGCTAGCAACAGATATTTTTGTCCTGGTTTCTCATTGCGAATCCTTTGGTTTAGTGTTAACAGAAGCGCGGGAAGCAGGTTGTGCAATTATCGCCAGCGATGTAGATGGTATCCCAGAAACTTTAGATAATCGCCAGGCGGGTATTTTAGTTCCACCCCAAGACAGTCAGATTTTAGCCGCAACTTTAACACAATTGTTGCAAGATCCTGTACAGCTACACAACTGGAAATGTCGCGCTCAGGAAAATTTACAGCGTTTCAGCGCAGCGCGGGTGAATGAGGAAACGTTGGCTGTGTATGATGAATTAACTACTAACTACAATGTCCCCCAAATGCTTCCCAGGAAAGAAGTTTTAGTTGGTAAATAAGCAATACTTTTCGGTTAAGGAGTGTAGAGACGTTCCATGGAACGTCTCTACAAGGGTTTTCGGCTCACGAATTTGCTTAACCGAACAGTATTGGGTAAATAAGACAATTATGGGATGAGTAAATATACCCATCCCACAATAAAATTAAGGCTTTTGTGGAGTTTTCAGGGGCTAATTTCTAGATAATAAGACTTTTGTTGCCGATTCTCCGGCTTGTTGCAATTGACGCTTCATTTGATACAGCAATAAGCCTAAAATTGTCGTGTGTCCTAAAATTGCGAAGAAAGTAAGCATTGCACCTAATGAATTATGACTTGGTGGGTATAAAACTAGAATTGGTGCAGCTACAGAAAATAACCACAGAAAAGTGTACTGTCCAGGATAAGTAAATAAAATGGACAAAACAATTGGTGGTAAGATAATTACAGCAGTCACAATACCATTAGTCCATAATAATCTTTGACCAGTTTTCATGAATAATAGTAATTGAGCTAAAGCTGCATAAATCATCACTAAGCTAAATGCAAAAATTAAAGCCCCAATAGCATTAAATTGGTTTGAGTTATGCTTTGATAGCGACAGAACAAATACACTTAAACTGGTAATAGCCATTAAAGCATTGATGGCGATCGCCAGTACAGCCGGACTTTTTTCACCCCAAATTAAATCCTTGATTAACTTGCGCTTACCAGGATGTTTAGCATGATAAATGTGTTGATATCTCGCCCAGTCTTGTAGTGTTTGACGATTTGGAGTAAGTGCAGCAATTAGATATAAAAATAGCCATGAATTTAAAAATATCAACATGGCAAAATTATCCTTGATGTCTGAGGAATGCCAACTGGCACATCCTAAAGTAATAACTGCAAAGCTAGTAGTTAGTAAATAACTCTGCCGTTTACTCAACATTGTGGCATTGGGATCACGATAGCAACGTTTTAGAGATTGCCAAATAAAGTAAGTTCCAATTAAGTAAACCGATAAACTAAAGCCACTGGTGAGGGCAAAACTATTTCCTAATGGTAGACCAAACCAATGAAAACTATCAAGTTCAAAATTGCCTAAATAATCGGGAATAAAATAATGTGGACTAATTAGTCCCAATATTATTAAGGGATTACGAAATGTTAATCCATGTCTTAGTGTTTGCTCAGTAAATAGCAGAAAACCCAAAACAAACCCGCCTCCTAGCCAAGCTTGAAAACCACCCAACCAAGAACCTATTAAGCCAAATAGTAATGCGCCACTGTAATAAAAAAGGCTAGAAGCAAGCAAAATCACATAAAAAATCAAAATTTGATTTAATGGTAATTTGGCATTTAAACCTGACCACAAATGTAAAGGAATTGCCAACAACATGACAGCATACAAAAGGATCGGCACGCCCAACATCTTACCATAAAGAATACTTTGAGGTGGTTGGGGGCTAAGACGAATAAAATTGAGTGTGTCTCGCCGTTCTTCAGTTGCTAAATCATTTATGAGTAAATAGGTTCCACCGACTAAAATCGCCAAAATTACTACCCAATTTAGGGTATTAAAAATATCTTGATACCATTGTTGCCAGTTAATAATTGCGTGACCATAATTATCGAGAATACAGTTTGGTATACTATATTCAAAGTTACCTGTACAATACGTATTACTATGTGGCAATTTAATCTGACTTGGCGGCAGTTTTGCTTGAAAACCCATGAAGAGGATAAACTGACCAATCAAAGATATAAATACTGCTAACAAAACGTTACGAGTTTTTAACCGCCCTTTAAGTTCTCGGAGGAATTGAGGGTTTAATTCGCCTAGTTTGTACTTGAGATTGAGCATAATTGGCAACTCCAAAAATCAACAATAATCATTTTTGATCAATCAAGAGGCTTGTTTGTGTCCGAGTTTCAAGAAAATACTTTCTAAGTCTTCTTGAGTGCAGTGAAAATCAGTTATGGCAAAACCTGATATAATGAGCGATCGCAATAAATCAGCAGCATCTTCTTGTGTCCCTGAAAAGTGAACTCGTAAGCTGTTTTTACCCTGGATTTTTTCCCATTCTTTCACCAAAGGATGATTTCTTAATTCACTTTCTAGAGATTTTAAATTTCCCAGAGTTGATACAATAATTTGTTGTTGAGAAAGTCGTTGATAAAGTTCTTGCAGGGAAGCACTTTCCACTAAAAAACCCAATTCCATAATGCCCACAGAAGTACACAGTTCGGCTAAATCACTGAGAACATGGGAAGAAATTAAAATTGTCATCCCCGCTTCTTGCAATGATTTAATAATTTGCCGAAACTGCATCCTCGCAATGGGGTCAAGCCCAGAAACAGGCTCATCTAAAAGTAGTAAAATTGGTTCGTGAATAATCGTTCTGGCTAAACTCA
>PWQB01000136.1 GCA_003556955.1 Nostocaceae cyanobacterium CSSed10_463m | reverse complement strand
GGCGTACTGTTCGGAAAAATGTCGCATTGCTTCTAAGCTTTTATCGCTGGATGTTTTGTTATTGTCTGATGAAATCATGGGGATCGGCTTTCATAATTTAAATATTTCTTTGCATTGTACCTCAGCCTCATGGGGGTATTAATGGCAAATTTCCCTAATTTGATGAGTTAAAGCTTTTGTAATTGGGGTTGTAGTTCTTTTTCGTTGTCGATCGCAATACCGGGAAAATCTCGATTAATCACAGCTGGTTCTGCACTGGCGGTGTTATTCGGCCACAATACCCAACGACTACCGGCGACTAAGGAAGTGAGACTGGCGGAATTTTCTGTCAGCCAAATTACAGGATCATTGTGGCTGAGGTTTGTGGTGATTTCTTCTTGATATCTGGTGGCGGCTAAAGTTTCTAATACTACACGCTCGCCTTTGACTAAACCTGTGGATGCTGTCCATAATTGCACTGGAATTTGCTGACGTACTGCATAAAAATACAAGGAAGCTGCCGCAATGACTGCTTGTTCAAAGTTATCTGCTGTCCAATTACCTGCTGTATCGAGAGCAATAATGATGTCTTGCCCACCTGTAACTATTTCTAATTCCCTTACCTGTAATTCTCCGTAGCGGGCGCTGGTGCGCCAATGAATTAAGCGGGTAGGATCACCAATGCGGTAGGGACGCAGCGATCGCACTAACCCAGATGTGGCGTTTTGCAAAGGTCGATTATGGGGATCACCTTGTTTACTTTCTTCTTTCCCCAAGTCATCCACTAAGGGACAGGTAGTTAAAGGTAACACCGTCGGATAAACAATGGCTCTAGCTTCAGACTGACGCTGACGACGACACCAAAACAAACCTAAAGGCGCACCAGTTCCTAATTCTACTGTATGCCAGCGATAAATCCCCCGCACAGAAGTTGGTTGATAATATACCCACTGGAAACTACTGCGCGGGTTAATGGTTTCAATCCCTGTTTTCACGGGTTTACCCAACACATAAGGTAATATATCGCTAACTTGCAACAAACTTACAGGGCGCTTGGTGGTATTGCAGATTTCTAATTCCACTGCTAACTCATCACCTGCTGATACAGGTTTCATCGGGCGACGTTTGACTACTACACCCACAAGCGATCGCGGTGGTAAAAAAGCCGCTATCCCCAGCAAAGCAAAATTAATCCCACTAATAGCATACAGCCAGCCAGCCATAGTATTTACGGCGGCTCCAAAAAAACAAATAGAAATTCCTCCTAATACCCAGCCCGTGTATGCAGGGGCTATAGCACGGGTTTCTAACCAATTGATGATGGGTTTGATCATGTT
Source organism: Nostocaceae cyanobacterium CSSed10_463m (assembly GCA_003556955.1). The sequence goes on along the minus strand of PWQB01000136.1, from coordinate 1,635 downwards.
AATGTTTCTTTTATATAGCAACGGACATATTGGTTATGACATGATAATTGTGGTTTTCAGGGAACTTTTAAAAGTGGTTGGCTGTGATTTCCAGCACATAATGATCCCCCCTAGCCCCCCATTAGAATCAAAGTCCCCCTTTTGAAGGGGAGCCAGTGCGGTCTTTTTGGTTTCCCCCATGAGCAGAGAAATTATTTGTGTAGCTACTTCCCACCCGCAATCACATCATCTATGGAATTTAATAAATCCTCCGCCGTAAAAGGTTTAGCTAAAAATCCTTTCATGTCGGTAAAACTCACTTGTGCTAAAGCTTGAGCAGTAGCTAATCTACTCATCCCAAGAATTTGTACTTCGGGGTTGATGATTTGCAAAGTACGGATGACATTTGCCCCAGACATTGATGAAATTATCATATCTATCAACACCAGTTTAATCTCCTGCTGGTGCTGGGTATAAAGGGTAAGAGCTTCTACCCCATTTTGGGCAATTAATACTTTGTAGTTGTGAGTTTCTAATGTGGTTTTAGTAATTTGTCTAATTGCCGCTTCTTCATCTACAACTAAAATTAGTTCTCCGTTACCCCTCAATAGTTGGCTCTGATTTTCCTTAGCACCAGAGCTACTTTCCCCACTAGGTAAATAAATTCGCAATTGGCTAAATATTCCCAATTCAGTGGATATTTCTACAAAGCCCCCGTAGTTGTTGATCATGTCCAAAGATAAATCTAAATCTGGATTTTTATCGTCTATTTTACCAATTAAAAATCGGGAAAATATTTCCTCCATAATTTGATGATTAATATTCACTCCTGTATGAGCAAGAGTAATTTCTACATATTCACCAGATTGGACACTAATATTTTGTTGCCTATAACTATCCTCAATTAACTTGTTGCGGGCGGATATTCTCAATTTTCCACCTTCAGGCATAGCATAATTAAAATTACTTAATATATGAATAAATACTTCATGTAGTGGTTTATTTTCCCCTATAACTCTTTTGACATCTTCAGGAATATCGATATCAATGTCTATATTTTTGGGTAAAATACCTTTCATTGTCTGCTGCAAATTTCCCAGAATTTGGCTAAGTGACACAGTGGTATTTTCAGGGGGACAACTGCGGGTAAAAGACTGGATTTGCGCTACTAAATCAATGCCCTTTTTACTATTATTTTCTAATAACTTGAGCATTTGCAGGGAACTTTCACTTAATTGGGGATGTTTCAGGGGCAGAAGTTCCGCTACTGTAATCATGGGCGCAAAAATATTATTGAGATCATGAGCGATCGCACTGGTGAGATTACCGAGGCTTTCTAGTCTTTGCGCCTGTTCTAGTTGTATTTCTAGCTGTCTTTTCTCAGTAATATCCGTGTCTACACTCATGATTGATATCGGTGAACCTGCGGTATCATACATCAGTATCCAACGGCTATGAATAATAAGTTTTTTCCCTGATTTGGTAAATTTACTTAATTCTCCCCACCAGGAACCATTTTGTAACACAGTTTCCAGCGCCTTGGTAAATTCCGATGAAACCTGTGGAGATAAAATTTCCCAGGCGTTTTTTCCCATCAATTCCTTAGCGCACCAACCATAAATCTTTTCTGCGGTTTTGTTCCAATATAAAATTTGG
>PWQB01000659.1 GCA_003556955.1 Nostocaceae cyanobacterium CSSed10_463m | reverse complement strand
CATCAGAGAATTTGCCATATTTTCTACGGCTTTTTGTCCACTGCGGTAAGAAAGATAACCAACTAAACCCACAGCACTGACAATTTGTAACACAAAAGGAATAATTAATAATAATTTTAGGGAAATTTTGGGAAATTTTTGGGTTTTATTGCGGCGACGATTCATCATTACTTATTAAAGGTTCGATTAAATCAACCAATGGCCCAAATTCAAAGTGTCGCGCCATTTTGCTGAGGGATTTTATCATAAATTGTTCAGTTTCGGGAATTTCTGATACTAATTGCAACACTAAATTAGTATCAGCTTCTAGTGCCGCTTCATATAATTGATTAATCCATGCTGGAGGCATACATCTAAAGTTATCAGATGTTAGGCGATTTTCCGATGAATTTTCAGAATTAACCGGATTATCTTTTGCCAAGATATATTTTACTCCCAGATGTTTCGCCAAAGCATCAAAAATGTTATGTTCTGCAAAGGGTTTTCGCAGAAAGTCATCACAACCGGCTGAGAGAACTATGGCTTTTTCTTCTTCTAAAACACTGGCGGTTAAAGCAATAACGGCTGTTGCATTACCTTTGGTGGTAGATTTAATTTGTTTGGTAGCGTCATAACCATCCATAATGGGCATTCGCATATCCATAAATATTAGGTGCGGTTCCCACTCATCCCAAATTTGCAGCGCTTCTTGCCCATTACTCGCTGTTTTCATCTCAAAACCCAAAGGTTCTAATAGTTTAATTAATAATTGACAATTAATCGCTTTATCATCTACTACTAAAATTTTATATGTCGCTTGACCAGGAACCAATCCTAACACCCGTGCAGGTTCTTGCCAATGATTATCGTTGATTTCTTGACCTAATTTTGCTTGAATATAAAACTTAAAACTTGAGCCTTTGCCTAACTCGCTTTCTACGGTAATATCTCCCCCCATTAATTGCACAAATTTGCGACTGATGACTAAACCTAAACCGGTTCCCTCTTGCATTTCTCTTCCCGCTTGTCCTTGGGTAAAAGCATCAAATAGTTTTGATATTTCTGCCGGCGTAATTCCTACCCCAGTGTCAGTAACAATAAAATGCAGATGAAAAACATCAATTATTTCTTCCTCTTGGGAGAATACATTCACAGTAACTTCACCCACTGAGGTAAATTTAATCGCATTACTGAGTAAATTGATTAAGACTTGACGCAGTTTGACTTCATCTGTACAGATATAACGTGGTAAGCTGGGACTACGTTTAAATATGAGCGTTAATCCTGCATTTGTAGCCCGCAAATGCAGCATATCTTCTAAATCATCCAGCAAGCGATAAAGGTCAAAGTCATGTAGATTCAGGGTGGTTTTTCCGGCTTCGATTTTCGATAAGTCGAGAATATGATTAATTAGGGTGAGTAAATATTCCCCACTGCGATAAATAATCCCAGCATTTTCATATTGTTCGGGAGGTAAATCTTTGGCGCGTAACATCAATTGGGAAAAGCCAATGATCGCATTTAAAGGCGATCGCAATTCATGACTCATGTTAGCAATAAAAGCACTTTTAGCCTGATTCGCTGCTTCGGCTTTGGCTGCTAGTTTCTGCGCTTTGGCTTCACTTGCTTGTAAATCTTGAGTCCGCTCAGAAACTCGTTGTTCTAATTCGGTATTAATTGTTTGCAGATTTAACTTATACCGATGGTTTTCTGCAACAATGGCTAACATCACCATAGTAGTCACAGATATTACACCGATAAACAGTTGTAAAAAAACAATAGAATTACTTTCTAAAGCTGCATTATAAAAAATTCCTAATTTATAACTGGTCGCAGCCGCAGCTATAGTAGATATAATTGCCACTAAGACAGTAGTGACTTTATTTCCAAACCGAAAAGCCGACCAAAATAAAGGCGGTAATAGCAAATACTCTAACGGATAGGGGTGCAGAAAGGTAAAATAACTAATAATTGCTAAAATAATTACTGTTACTAACATTTCCTGACTCCGCCAAGATTTCACTTCCAAATCAGGTTTTTTGTGAGCAAAAGCTAAAATGGGTGGAGCAAATACTAAAATTCCGATAGAATCACCAACCCACCAACCCCAAAGAATTTCCCAATATTTAGACCACGGTTCATAACCAGCTAAAAACACAGTCAGTGAAGCTAATAATGATTGCAGAATTGTCCCGGTGAACAAAGTACAAAGGGAAAAAATAACTACTTTTCTGACTTGATTCAAAGGGTAATGACTGTGACTCAAGCGTAAGATGAGAGTTACAGAAATTAGTGAGCCAATAGCAGTAGCATGACCTGCCAAAATATTGAAAATGATATTTTTTAAGCCGATAGAGCTAGCTAACATTGCTCCTAAGAACACACCAAACCAACGCGATCGCCCCCAGACCAACAAACCACCAACAGCAAAACCAGTACCTGGCCATACCGGAGTCCCAAAGGCCGGAACCGACATTTTGTTTAATACCAGCCAAGAGACAAAATAGTAACTGATGGCAATAATTAAGACCTCAAACCACCAACGAGGATTGCGATAGTCAATGCCCAGACGTGGAAAAATCTTCACAGCCATAACAAAATAGAGAATAGCCAAATCTTACCAATCACCAAGGGGACATAAGCAACTACTTGACAAAATCTATTTAATTTGGTCAATAGTTAATAGCGGTTCGATTAAATTAACCACTTGCTCAAATTCAAATTGTCGCGCCATTTTAGTGAGGGATTTTAACAGAAACTTCTCTGTTTCCGGAATTTCTTTTACCAATTGCAACACCAAATTAGTATCAGCTTCCAGTGTTGCTTCATATAATTGATTAATCCATGCTTCTGGCATACATTTAAAATTATCCGATGTTAAACAATTTTCTGCTATATTTGCAAAATTAACTGGATTATTATCTGCAAATATGTATTTTACACCTAGATGTTTAGCCAAAGCATCAAAAATTATCTGTTCTGCAAAAGGTTTCCGCAGAAAGTCATCACAACCGGCGGAGAGAACTATGGCTTTTTCTTCTTCTAATACACTTGCAGTTAAAGCAATGACAGCCGTCGCATTACCTTTAGTGGTAGATTTAATATGTTTTGTCGCTTCATAACCATCCATAATCGGCATCCGCATATCCATAAAAATTAAATGCGGTTCCCACTCATCCCAAATAGTTATGGCTTCTTTGCCGTTACTAGCTTCTTTAATCTCAAAACCCAATGGTTGTAACAGCTTCAGCAATAATTGACGATTAATAGGTTTATCATCTACTGCGAGGATTTTGTATGTAGGTTGTCCAGCCGCCAGTCCTAGTACATGAGGACGCTCATCCACATCATGACTTTTGGTTGCTTGTCCTAATTTTGCTTGAATATAAAATTGAAATGTTGTACCTTTGCCTAACTCGCTTTCTACTGAAATATCCCCACCCATTAACTGCACAAATTTTCGACTGATGGCTAAACCTAACCCCGTTCCTTCTTGCATTTCTCTTCCGGCTTCTGCTTGGGTAAAAGCCTCAAATAGTTTTGGTAATTCTGTGGGTGAAATCCCTACTCCAGTATCACTGATACGCATATAGAGATTAAACACATCAGTTGTCTGGGTTTCTTCCTGAAAGACATAAAGAGTAACTTGACCTACAGAGGTAAATTTAATCGCATTACTAAGTAAATTTATTAATACCTGACGCAGTTTTACTTCATCAGTGCAGATATAATGCGGTAATTTTTTACTGCGCTTAAATATGAGTGACAAGCCTGCACTACTAGCCCGTAGATGCAGCATATCTTCTAAGTCATCTAGTAAGCGATAGAGATTAAAATAATTAATATTCAGGGTTGCTTTCCCGGCTTCGATTTTGGATAAGTCGAGAATATGATTAATTAGGGTGAGTAAGTAGTCGCCACTACGATAAATAATTCCGGCATTTTCATATTGATCTGGTGGGAGATTGTTGGCGCGTAACATCAGTTGCGAAAAGCCAATAACAGCATTTAAAGGTGAGCGCAATTCATGGCTCATATTGGCAATAAACGCGCTTTTAGCCCGGTTTGCGGCTTCGGCTTTGGCTGCTAGTTCCTGGGCTTTAGCTTCACTTTCTTGTAAATCTCTAGTACGCTCAAAAACTCGTTGTTCTAATTCTGCATTAACTGTTTTGAGATTTAACCGATACTTATGATTTTCTGTGACAATAGCTAACATCACCATAGTTGTCACAGATATTACACCCATAAACAATTGTAACAATACAATTGAATTACTTTTTAAAGCCGCGTTATAAAATATTCCTAAGCCAAAACTCGTCGCAACAACAGCTACAGTAGATACAATTGCAACTAATAGAGTTGTAATTTTATCACCAAAACGAAAAGCAGACCAAAATAAAGGTGGTAGTAGTAAATATTCTAAAGGTTGTGGTTGAATAAAAGTAAAATAGCTAATTATACATAAAATAATTACTGTCGCTAATATTTCCCAGTTTAGCGAATTTTTAAGTTCCAATTTAGGTCTTTTTTTGGCTAAGGTTAAAATAGGTGGAGCAAATACTAAAATCCCTATAGTATCACCCACCCACCAACTTAAGGACAGTTCTAAATATTTACTACAAGGTTCATAACCACCTAAACAAACTATAGCTGCACCGGATAAAGATTGAAAAATAGTGCCAGTAAACAAAATACAAAATGAAAAAATTACTACATTCTTGACTTTGTTAAAAGGATAATTAGAGCGAGCTAGTTTCAGAATTAGCTTCACAGAAATGAGTGAGCCAATAGTAGTAAATATAGCTTGAAAAATAGCTAAATGTATCATTCTAATACCAATACTATTAGCTAATGTTGCTCCTAATAAGACTCCCAACCAATGCGATCGCCCCCAAAGCAGCAAAAAGCCAATAGCAAAACCCGTAGCAGGCCAAATAGGAGTACCAAAAGCCGGCACTGACATTGTTTTCAATACCAGCCAAGAAACAAGATAGTAACTTGTGGCAATAATTAAGACATGAAACCACCAACGAGGATTTTTATAGTCAATACCCAGACGTTGCAAAATTCGGGTGTTTTTCATAAGAAATAGACGACAGGTTGCAGAAGGGCAAAGTCAACTAATTGGGTGATATATAATACCATGACACCAAAGGACAAATAAAAATTATTTTCCCTCTCCTCCCAACTCTTAACTCCCAACTGCGCCAATTACTTGACAAGAGTCATACAATCTGGTAAAAATTGTAATTTGTGGAAACTTTACCCTTTGAGATAATCTCTTGGCTAACGTAATTGTCATAGGTGCCCAGTGGGGCGATGAAGGAAAAGGTAAAATAACAGATTTACTCAGCCGCTCCGCAGATGTGGTGGTACGTTACCAAGGGGGAGTGAACGCTGGACATACCATAGTAGTTGAAGGCCAGACGTTTAAGCTGCACTTAATCCCCTCTGGTATTCTGTACCCAAACACTGAATGTATTATTGGCTGTGGAACAGTTATAGATCCACAGGTCTTAATAGCAGAACTCGATCAGCTAGAAGAATTAAATATTTCTACTGCCAAGCTGTTAATATCTGAGACAGCCCATGTCACGATGCCTTATCATCGATTGATTGACCAGGCATCGGAGGAGCGACGCGGAAGTTATAAAATCGGCACCACAGGTAGAGGCATTGGCCCCACCTACGCTGATAAATCAGAGCGTACAGGCATCAGGGTTTTAGACTTAATCGACCCGGAAGCGCTGCGCGAAAAGTTGGAATGGACGATTAATTATAAAAACGCAATTTTAGAAAAACTTTACAACCTACCGCCTTTAAATCCTGAAGAAGTAATTGAGCAATATCTGGGTTACGCTGATCGCTTGCGGCCTTACGTGGTTGATACATCATTAAAAATATATGATTCCATCCTGAAGCGGCGCAATATTTTGTTTGAAGGCGCACAAGGTACGCTTCTCGACCTAGATCACGGTACTTACCCCTATGTCACCTCTTCTAACCCGGTAGCGGGTGGGGCTTGCGTTGGCACAGGTCTAGGGCCGACAATGATAGATCGGGTGATTGGGGTATCCAAAGCTTACACTACGAGAGTAGGTGAAGGACCTTTTCCCACCGAATTGCATGGAAAAGTGGGAGAATTGTTATGCGATCGCGGTGCGGAATTTGGCACAACGACAGGACGCAAGCGGCGCTGTGGCTGGTTTGATGCTGTCATTGGTCGCTATGCAGTGCGAATTAATGGTATGGACTGTATGGCCATTACCAAACTCGATGTTCTCGACGAACTAGAAGAAATTCAAGTCTGTGTCGCCTACGAAATCGATGGCGAACGTTGTGAACACTTCCCCACTAGTTCCCGTCGGTTTGCTAAATGTCGCCCGATTTACAAAACCCTCCCAGGATGGCAGGTATCGACGAGTGAATGTCGTACCCTGGAAGACTTGCCACCGCAAGCACTAGACTACCTGAAATTCTTAGCCGAATTGATGGAAGTTCCCATTGCGATCGTCTCTTTAGGCGCTAGTCGCGATCAAACGATCATCGTTGAAGACCCAATTCACGGGCCAAAACGTGCTTTATTGCATCCTGACGGTACACCCGCCTCTTTGCTAAGTGCTTAATTTTGAGACGTGATGAATCGAAGACGCGATGAATTGATGAATCGAAGACGCGATGAATCGAAGACGCGATGAATCGCGTCTCTACAACTGATAACTGATAACTGATAACTGATATGGCCATTACAGTCGAATCTCAAAAGCGACCCGAAGGTAGTAAACCAAATGCTTTACGCCGTTCTGGTCTTATCCCTGCCAATTTGTACGGACACAAAGGCGCTGAATCAATTTCTTTGGTAGTTGACGCTAAAACCATTGAGCGTTTGCTCAAACAAGCTGCTGTTAACAAAACAGAAATTGAATTGAATATCCCTGAACTTGAGTGGACAGGTAAAACTGTACTCAGAGAAGTTCAATCCCATCCAGCTAAGGGTTTTATTTATCACGTCAGCTTTTTTGCATCTTCTCAAGACTAATACAGGTGCTGAATTTGTCTTTCTCGCAACTGAAAAATTTGTGATAATTTTTGATTATACCAGGGGTTAAACCCTGGTTTTTTGTTACAAGCGTCAGACGATGGAGTTGATGGAGTTTATGAGTTTGTCTCTAACCTTGTACAATGCGTGAATCCTGCGGGAGAGGAAAGTGCTGAGTGCTGAGTGCTGAGTGCTGAGTATAAAGCCAGTTTCTTTAAGGCTTTGAGCTATCAAAACTGTTCTCACTCTTATGAAAACCGCTTCTAGGAGTTCAAGCAATCTACCATGTTATAAACTCCTTGACGGTTGCTATATTTCAAATTTCTGTAAGTATTCAATCCACAATTTTTATGACAGAAGTAAATCTTCCAGTTTTAATTCAGCAGATGTTACAGCCGGGATTTTATCCCCATGCGGTCACAGAACCAATTCAACTGATTCAAACTCATATTTCCTATGTACTACTGACAGGAGATTACGCCTATAAGCTGAAAAAACCAGTAAATTTTGGCTTTTTGGATTTTTCTACCTTAGAAAAACGCAAACATTTTTCTCACGAAGAATTGCGGTTGAATCAACGCGGTGCGGCTGAACTTTATCTGGAAGTATTGCCGGTGACTATGGTGGATGAGCAACATCATCTAGGGGGAACAGGAAAGGCTGTAGAATATGCGCTGAAAATGCGCCAGTTTCCCCAGGAGTTGCTGTTTAGTACATTATTTGAGCAAGGTAAGTTAAATGAGACTCACCTGGAGGATTTGGGGCAAGTAGTGGCTGAATACCACGCCAAATCTGCAACTGATGATTATATTCGCAGTTTTGGGGAAGTGCCGCAGGTGCGGGCAGCAATTGATGAAAATTACCAACAAACTGAAAAGTATATTGGTGGCCCTCAGACACAGAAACAGTTTCAGGAAACCAAGCAATATACAGATAGTTTTTTTCTAGAACGTCCAGAACTATTTAGCAGCAGAGTTGAAAATAACTATATCCGCGAATGTCACGGTGATTTACACCTGAGAAATATTGCTCTGTGGGATGACAAAATTACCCTGTTTGACTGCATTGAGTTTAATGAGCCGTTTCGCTTTGTCGATGTCATGTATGATGTGGCGTTTACGGTGATGGATTTAGAGGCGCGACATAGCCCGGTTTTGGCTAATGCGTTTTTGAATACCTATGTCGAGCAAACTGGTGATTGGGAAGGATTGCAGGTATTACCTTTGTATTTAAGCCGTCAGGCTTATGTTAGGGCTAAGGTGACTTCATTTCTGTTAGATGACCCCGGTGTACCAGAGACAGCTAAGGAAGAGGCGGCCAAAACAGCGGCTGAGTATTACACACAGGCTTGCCAGTATACTAAACCTAAAATCGGCAAACTGATTTTAATGTCCGGTGTGTCTGGTTCAGGAAAGTCTACCACTGCAAAATATTTAGCCCGTCAACTACAAGCTATTCAGATTCGCTCAGATGCAGTGCGGAAACATTTGGGAGGAATTTCTGTTTGGGAACGTGGTGGGGATGATTTATACACACCTGAGATGACCCAAAAAACTTATGCCCGATTGTTGGATTTGGGAATTATGCTGGCTAAACAAGGTTTTAATGTCATTTTAGATGCCAAGTATGATAAAGAACATCTGCGACAAGAGGCGATCGCTCAAGCAGAGAAACAGCAAATTCCCCTAAAAATCATTTACTGTACAGCACCTTTAGAAGTTGTGCAAGAGCGTCTGGCTAAACGCACTGGTGATATTGCTGATGCTACAGTTGATTTATTAACATCCCAACTTCAGCAAGCCGAAGCATTTACCGCCGCCGAACAACCCTATGTGCAAATTTGGGATACAACTCAACCACCACAGACACAATTAAAATAAGTACTTAACTCATAGTATTTATTAACTGATGACACAAAATAAAGGTTTACCCCCCATTTCGCCAGAATTCTTTTCTCAACTCATATTTGGGGGCTTTTTAATATTCATCTTGCTCTTGGCAGGATTTTCAGCACCCCTGAGTATCTTCCTCGGCATTATTGCAGGTTTTGTTTTAGGTTGGTTCACAAACTCCAGTAAAAATAGCCCCCAAGAAACAACTGTAGCCTCTTCTGATGGCATCGACGCAGGACTAAAATACTGGTTATTTTTTCTGCTCGGCTTTGTATTTTTGGGCTACTCTCCACCTGTAAGTATTTTGCTAGGTGGAATCGCTGCTATCGGCGGCGGCTGGATTACCGCTTGGTGGGGAAGTAAGGAAGCAATGCAAACTCAGCTACCTCTGGAGACTTTAGACATAGACACTCATCAAAGTCCTAGAGAAAGGATGACTAGACAACAACGCAGAAAAACTTCCCGTCGTTTCCGTCGTCCTTCTGGAAGTTTTAATTTTAGGTTTTGGGAAAAATGAGGATAGTTTGTAATATTTCCTGCGGAAACGCTGCGCGAACGTAATTCGTAGTTCGTAGTTCGTAGTTCGTAGTTCGTACTCAGCACTCCATACTCAGCACTCTTGTATATGTCTAAAAACTTACCTTATATTGTGCCATCATCTCAATCTGAGGTTGAGGAAGGCTTTGCTCATTACCACATAACTCACCAATTCTATCAAGAAGTTCATACACGCTCAGAGTTTGAGAATTATTGTCAGTGGTATAGGGTAACGGCACAACAGCATAGTCAGGATTTGGAAAAAATGCGCGGCGAATTAAATATTTTTCAGTGGTTTCGCCGCTCGTGAGTCATTTAAATTACCTCTAACTCATTTTCACGTAAATGAGCTTTAAATTTCTTAGTAAACCTGACTAAAATTGGCAGATTGGCGCTGACGGGTCTACCTTGCCATTCAGTAGCAATACCTATGACTTCGCCTTCTGTACCTTTGATATCAAAAGCCTGACCGCGATGTTCAGGGTCATGATACACTACTACCGACTCTTTTACACGGACGCGATCGCCAACTTTCATAACAACATTTATATCTTGCTTTTGCTGTTCCACAAGCATCTCCACCTGCATTCCTCACTGAACTGCTTTTTTGAAAAATCAACTGTTGATAACAGTCAATTTTAAGCTCCCATCGAGACAGAAGCTCTGTTTTACGCCTTTTGTAACTGATATACAAACAAAGCCTGCCCATGCAGGCTTTAACAGTTATCAGTTATCAGTTATCAGTTAAGAGACAGAATTGGGTTTAAGTCCCCTCCCTTATGCCTTGATAACTGTTCACTGTTCACTGTTCACTGATTTAATAGTGGTTATTCAGCGACATTCGGATAGTTTCAAACCCGCTTTGGTTTTGCTGTGCGCTTTAATGACAAATCTAATTCTACAACAATTGAGGCTCTCACAGTTAATAGTCGTTGGTTATTGGTCATCGGACAGTTTTCGTCATTGCGACGTAAGGAAGCAATCTCACCATCTTGACTACTTAATTGGGTTGGCGACATATTGGTTGCATGATTTGGGGAAGTTGCCTACATATCTGTTGAAATCCTTGAGGATTAAGTTGCCATAAAGCAAATAATCCCAGACTTGTACCCCCCACCAAGACGGCCAATAATGTCCCAGCTAGCACCACAGGCTTACGCCGACTTGGTTTTTTGACTGGAGTAGGGATGGGTGAATCTGGCAAATTATCCAGTGTCAGATCCAAATCCAGTAGTGCTTGAGAACTTTCCGCAAAAGAATATTCTGCTTCTGGTTCTTCTGGTTCTTCTGATTCTTCTGGTTCTGCTGGTTCCTCTAATTCCTCTAGTTCCTCTAGTTCCTCTAGTTGTTCAGCTTTGACAATTTCCCCTGGCAAAGATGATTCAGTAATTGGCACTAGATATCCTTTAGATAATTGGCAAAGAGTCATCACAATAGAAGTATTATCATGACCATTTTTCTCATTTGCTAAATTAATCCAATTGTTAACAGCATCTTCAACTGAAATTTCACCTGCTAACACGGGAATTACATAATCCTGCCAGGATTTTTCTACCCAATTATTATCACTTAAACCATCAGAACACAGCAGCAATACACCGTCTTCTTCCAAAATTAAACGTTTAATTACAACGTGTAGAAATTCCGCATCTTTTGTCCCCAATGCTTGGGTGAGGGCATTGGCATCTATTCTCTCAAGGGCTTGACGATAAAGACTTCTAGCACAAAGGACTTCTCGCGTCGCCACAACATCATCCACTGTTAATAGCTGGCAATAATCCCTAGTTATCCAATAAGCACGACTATCGCCAATATTAGCTAAATAAAGTTCATGGGCATTATCTGACTGTCCCCCAGAGGTTGTTGGCACTCTTTGCGGCACTTGTATAGCCATCACAAGGGTTGTGGCCATACGTTCTCTGCCTTGGCGTTTCTGTTCGTCATTACAAGCACATAAGACGTTATTCACAACCCGCAAGCTGGCTTCTAGTTGTGACTGCAATATATTAGGCGGAACGAGTTCAGTTTGTTCTCCTATTTCGGTTAACAAGGCACGCATTTGCAGCTTTAGTGACTGTACAGCCAATTGACTGGCAACCTCTCCGCCTTGGTGTCCACCAATACCATCACAAACAATCGCCAATCGAGGCTGTATGGGGTCATCTAAATCACTGGCAGTCATGGGGTAGCAATTGTCTTCATTGTGCCGCAATTCCGTGCCAATATCGGTT
>PWQB01000614.1 GCA_003556955.1 Nostocaceae cyanobacterium CSSed10_463m | reverse complement strand
TTTTATAGATCGTTGATATACTATTATGTTTTGTTAATATTTTCTACTGTGAAATTACTTAAAATTAATAAATCTTCTTTAAGTCATGTTTCCAGAAAAACTTATTTTGGAGAACATCTGAATATATTATTCTATTCAATAGATGTCCAAGGTTAAGAAAAGGTTATTAAAGAATGGAGAAAATCAAATAATTCTAAATTAGAAAATATCCGATTTTTGTGTGGGATACTGATCATTACGTGTGCCGCTCATCCAACGCCAGTCTGATATCATAGACCTACAAAGGTAAAGTTGATGCGTTGGGGTGCATAAGACATCTTAGAAAAAGCCCTAGAGACAATTGATGAATTCTCCCGACAGAGAATTTCGCAGATGTCTAGTCACAATTCTCTAGTCGCTGAAATTGCGTTAAAATTGTTTTTCACTGGCAGCTAATTCTCTGGGTTCAAAATGTCGGCAAGCCTGACAGGGACCACTGGGGTTAACAGCACAGCGCATATAGCCAGACCGAGCATTAAATTTGCAACTGATATCGCCAATCAGATAACCCACACCTTCCAAATAATAGCGATCGCCTTCAGTGGGTCTAATAGTCTGTGGGATGCGTCTTTGTGAAAAATTAGTAGCTATTTGTCTCATCCGCAGGCGTGTCCGCAAATGGGCTTTACGCATGACCCACACAGACAACAAAGGCGGCAATAAACCAATGGTAATCACTAAAAGTGTCTTTAACACCTTATCTTTACCTCTTTTATGCGCTGTTATTATAGTTCCAAAAAGCATAGACAAATATCTTATGCCATTTGTTTGCCGGGAATAACCCCAACAGGGCGGACTACAACGCCCCCTATCCCTATTCCCGTGGGGAAAATTATTGGCATCTGGTAAATTGGGGAAATCAGTACTGATGCCACTGCCATCAGCATACCTGTTGCAAACTAACTGATAAAGTATTTTTAGGTGCTAACTCACCAGACAGCACAAGCGATCGCAGGAGGCAAAAAATGGGTTTGGCTGGGTTAAGAATTGTGTTGATGGAACCGGCGGGAGAGATGAATATCGGCTCAATCGCTAGGGTAATGAAAAATTTTGGTTTACATAACTTAGTAATAGTCAATCCCCAATGCGATCCGGTGGGGGAACAAGCTTTAAAAATGGCAGTTCATGCCAAAGAAATTTTGCAATCTGCGGTATTAGTCAGAACATTACCAGAAGCATTACAAGGATGTGTCCGTGCGATCGCAACTACAGCCCGTGTGCGCGATTGGGAAACACCGTTAGAAACTCCCCGCACTGCCCTACCTTGGTTAATAGAGTCACCATCCGAACCAGGCGCACTGATTTTTGGTAGAGAAGACCGGGGCTTAAGTAATGAAGAATTAAATTATGCCCAGCGCTTTGTTAAAATTCCCAGCAGTGAAAATTATGCATCTTTAAATTTAGCTTCAGCCGTGGGTATCTGTTGTTATGAACTAGCGCAATCTACAGCACCACCCACAACACCACCCCCCAGAGAAACAGAACTAGCATCCTTGGATATTGTGGAAACTTACTATCAGCAATTAGAATCACTATTATTAGATATTGGTTATTTATATCCCCATACAGCCTTGAGTCGCATGGCCAAATTCCGACAATTGTATAATCGCGCTCATCTACAAACAAAGGAAGTAGCTATGTTGCTAGGGATTTTGCGACAGATAGAGTGGGCGCTGAAAAATCAAAGTAATCATAAAAACTTGTAATTCAACGTTAATATGTACGAAATTAAGCCCCCAAAAGTAGTTAATATGGCTTAAACTAAACACAAAATGGCTACTGAGTAAGTTTTGGGCTGGGAGTCTGCTGGAAAACATTCGAGTGGGTCACAAGGAGTAACAGTGTCAGAGTCAAGTGACAAACTAAAAAATTTTTCGCGGCGCGAACCCACAAACCGCCGCCCGCGTCAAAGTAAAGGCCAAAAAGTGGGCAAGAAAAAAGTTAAAATACCCAATCAACCGCAGCGTCCTGCCAAACAAGAAGTAGCTATAACGCGGCTGAATCATAATATGACTCCTCCAACTCCCACTGCGGTCAGGAGAGCAAAACCCAGGTTAGTCATGCCAGCAGCCGTCAAACCCATTGGCTATGTGAATGCGACCATACCACCCTTGAATCCCAATCCAGTCAAGTACAGGACTGTGCGAGTCCAGAAGTCAGCTATGCCCAAAATGGGCAGACGGGTATCACGCAAAACAAGGTTAAAGCCCATGGCCAGAACCATGTTATATGCTCTACGCTTATTGATTGTGGGCGTTGGCATTGGTGCAATTGTGGGAACAATCTTATCAGTCTTTGACCCTGCGACTCGGATGCCCAGTCATTCCACAGCACAATCTCGTAATGCGGGAACCAATCAGGCTCAACCTATCCCCAATCCTGCTGCCGGCTTATACTTATCTCAGGAAATTGCCCCCCTCAAAGATGCTATACAAAATTTAGCAGCAGCAAACCCTAATCTGACACCAGGGGTTTTCTTTGTAGATTTAGATACTGGTGGCTATGTAGATATCAATGGCTCCGCTAGTTTCTCGACGGCTAGTACAATCAAAGTGCCGCTCTTAATCGCCTTTTTCCAGGATGTGGATGCTGGCAAAATCCGCCTGGATGAAATGCTGACGATGGAACCAGAAATGGTGGCTGGTGGTTCGGGAAATATGCGGTTACAACAAGTGGGAACCCAGTACAGCGCCTTGGAAGTTGCCACTCGCATGAGTACAATCAGCGATAATACAGCCACTAATATGGTGATTACCAGACTAGGAGGTATAGAGGCGTTAAATCAGCGTTTTCAAAGTTGGGGATTGTCAGCTACAGCCATTCGTAATCCTCTGCCAGATTTAGCTGGAACTAATACCAGTAGTCCCAGGGATTTAGGTAATTTAATGGCTATGCTAAATCAGGGAAATTTAGTGAC
>PWQB01000639.1 GCA_003556955.1 Nostocaceae cyanobacterium CSSed10_463m | reverse complement strand
TTGGTAGTTACTCAAAGCCAGTTGAGTATCACTTGCTAAAGCTGCTTGATCAATTTTGACGAGATGGTTCAATAAATCTCGTGTTTTTTGCCGTGCTACTGGTTGGGCTGAAGGTAGGAGGTTAGGAATCACATAATTCATACCCAAGCGAGCTTCGGCCATTGGACCATGTATAAAATTACTAACATTAATCCAATCTTTTTGGTAGATCAGGGTTTTTAGTTCTGCTGCGCGATCGCGTACAGCCTCAATTTTGGGAACATATTCCTGAATCCTCTCCAGTTGAATTGCGGTGTAAGTTGGAGGTGCAACGGTAGCACTGGGTCCACCACAACTGATGAGGAATGTGGCCAATAATACTAAAATCAGGGAAAAAATCGAGCGGTGACGCGCCATAAACTGAACTGAATGTGTTTTGTGTATGCGGATAACAGTGTAATTTTAGATCGTTGAGGTGATCGATTGTTCTACTTGCCAAGGGATTTTCCTGAAAATTCTGCTTCTGGAGGTTGATATTTTTGCTCAAGAAGCTAGTTACTGCATATTTGGGGAAAAATTAAGTATAATTACCCAAGATATACCTGTTTATCCTCAAAACAGCTAAATTGTGAGGAAAGCGTAATTTTAATATTTGCGAAATCTGAACGGTGTTGATAAGCTAAAACACCAATAGGATTAGCCTTCTGGCGGTTTTTCTGTCATCACATCCCCTCTAGGGAGGCAAAATATAGGAGTGTTTTTTCGTGAATGCATCTGAACAAGCAACCAACCTTGAACTCGCCAGCAAGATTGCTACAGTAGTGAATTTGTTTAAAATCGAGTTTCCTGATGCTAAATCGGATCTCAAACCCTGGAAGGATGACCCAGAAACCAGAGATTTGGTAGATCCAGATTCCATAGACATCGGTTTTCATTTTCCCGGAATCAGTAAATCTTGGCGCTGTCGTAGTGTCTTGTTTCAAATCCGCTTTTATCAAGACCCCATTAATCACTCACGCCGTGCTATTGGTTTAGAAGTTGCTGGGTTTGACCATCGAGGGGAAGCGTGGCGACTGTCTACTGTGGAAAACTGGAGTTTTGTGGGTAAGTCTGAACCTGCGCCCCAAGTGCGGGATAAACTCAAGGAAATTTGTCGCCACATTTTAGAAGTATTCAATAAAGAAAGTGATCATTTATAAATCATTTTCAGTTTTGCAGCTACCATCGGCACAATACGCTGTTTGATAAGTACTTGTACGCTTGCCAAACAGAGTATAACGATTGTCGCGGATTTGTTCATAAAAGCGATCGCCTACCCATTTCATCCCCGGTAACGCCCGATAAGCTTCCACAAATACGCTTCCCATCGGCAATAATCGCCCAATTTCCTCAGCCGCATCACTACCTTGCCAACGTCTTTGGGGTGCATTAGCATCAATTAAAATCATCCCTTGTTCGCAATCTTGGGGTGTAACTCCCCACTGTCCCAATGTTTGCTCATCTTGCATAGGGGCGTAACGAAACAGCTTTCCTTGGTCTAATTTCTCTAATAATTGGACTAGAGTAACGCAGAGATTGCAATTTCCGTCGTAAATAACGTAGTAATTCATAAAAATAATACTTCTTTAGGTATAAGTCAAAATCTACAATAACCTGACGCATCAAGTCAAATTTAACTGGCTGCTGCTGGTAATTTTCATGCAGTCAAATAATCGACCTATGCCTTTCTGGGTAAGAATTTGAGCATTCTTAATAGCCATTGTATTTGAGTAATTTAATTGAGATTATTTAGATAATATAAAAAATATTAATAAACAGAATAATCCATTCAGACATTAATTCCATCTGCCTAGAGAGAGTTCCAAAAACTTATCTACTACCTGTAGACTGTTTGTGTCGCTCAATTAAAGTAGAATTTTGACTAATAACAACACACTTACATCTCGTCTGTACCCTAGCCGCATTGATATTCCTGCTGAAGCGCGAATCCAAATTGTGGTAATTCTCAATCAAACTTTAGCAGCTACTGCGGATTTAAAAACCCAAGCGAAGCAAGCACACTGGAATGTTAAGGGAACTGATTTCTTTCAGCTGCATGAATTATTTGATGAGCTAGCGGGGGAATTAGAACAGTATGTTGATATGGTCGCTGAACGTGTTACCGCTTTGGGTGGTTACGCTTTAGGAACAGCAAGGGCGGCGGCTAATAATTCCATCTTGCCAGAATATCCCTTCGATATTTTAGAAGGTAAAGATCATGTCGCAGCTTTAGCAGATCGTTTTGCATCCTATGGCAAACATATCAGAGATGCTATCGCTAAAACCGATAGCTTAGGCGATGCAGATACCGCCGACCTCTACACAGAAATTTCCCGCACCATTGACAAACGCCTCTGGTTCTTAGATGCTCATCTACAAGTAGCAGAAATCAAGAGTGAGAATGGTAAAACTGGTAATACTCACAAGACAGCTGTATTCAGATAAATATTCTTTGTAGAATCAAGGCGCAAATTTGCAAATTGTCTTGGTTCTTGTAAATCCATAGGCTTAAGAACCCCAGTTTCTGCTTGAGACCGGGGTTCTCGGCGATTGCGGATAATTGAATACTGCTATAAGTGTATATGTTAGCGAAAATAGCACAATCATTTAAAATCACTGAAAAGCCTATTTTATAAGCTTTTTGACTTTTGACTTTTGACTTTTGACTTTTGACTTCCGCTTTGCGGTAGTGGTTTATTTTTGGTAACTACCTTACTTTTAAGTACATACTTTTCATTTTAGAAGTATGTATTTTATGATTTAAACAAGTAAAAAATTAATTTAATAAATTACTAAATCTTCTGAAGGAGGTAAAATTATGTCTCAAAACACAATTAACTATCTAATTCATCATAGAAATTCTCGTGGTCATGCTCAGTTGGGCTGGCTTGATAGTCATCATACATTTTCCTTTGGTAGTTTTTACGATCGCGATCGCA
>PWQB01000400.1 GCA_003556955.1 Nostocaceae cyanobacterium CSSed10_463m | reverse complement strand
TAGTATTTTCCAGTGTAAAGGCTGTAGGAATTTCAATGTCATCTTTGGGTGGCAGCAATAATACTACCACTTGTGTGATTGGTAAACGATACAACCGATACAACCGCACCCAATAATCCAGCATTCGCAGAGGTAGGGGTGGTGTGGATTCCAATTTGGTTTGAAATTCTAAGTGTAAAATCCTGCCTTCTAGTTGTAAAAAGGTGACGTAATCGGCGCGGATAGGTTCAATACTCAATTCGGTTTTCAGGACTGTAGCACTGGTTTGCGGTGTGCCTAATACCCAACTGGCGAATCTTTCTGGGTGTTTTTCTGATAGCAGTTTGCAGAGATTGTCGAAAGACATGGATGATAATTAGCTATTATGGAATGAAATTGGTATTCGTAAATAATTGCATTGCAAAATCACAGCAATTCTTTGTTTATGTCAAAGTTTATATTTTAATAGCGAGATTAAATTCAACTTTTCCATTAAAATAAAGTACTAAATACCAAATTTACGCGTTAACTTAGCTATCGTCTGAGGTTTGACCGTGACCGTGCGCTTGCCATCCTTCAATAGTCCTTCACAAACCGAAAATCACAATCAGTCTGGTGTAACTCAATCGCCAGTCATCGCTCCCAAGCGTGCAACTGGTGGTTTTGCCTTGCTTGACAGTCTCTTACGCCATGAAGTTGAATACATCTTTGGTTATCCTGGTGGGGCAATCCTGCCAATTTATGATGACCTTTACAAAGTAGAATCAACTGGTGCGATTAAACACATTTTAGTCCGGCACGAACAAGGTGCAGCTCACGCCGCCGATGGCTATGCCCGTGCTACTGGCAAAGTAGGAGTATGCTTTGGTACTTCTGGCCCTGGGGCAACGAATTTAGTCACAGGCATTGCTACAGCCTATATGGACTCCATACCCATGATTGTGGTCACAGGACAAGTGCCACGGGCATCAATTGGGACGGATGCGTTTCAAGAAACGGATATCTACGGCATTACCCTACCAATAGTCAAACACTCTTATGTAGTGCGTGACCCTAAAGACATGGCGCGGATTGTGGCTGAAGCTTTCCACATCGCCAGCACTGGAAGACCAGGGCCGGTTTTGATAGATGTGCCTAAAGATGTGGCTTTAGAAGAATGTGACTATGTACCCGTAGAACCGGGAACTGTGAAATTAAGGGGCTATCGTCCCACTGTTAAGGGAAATCCTCGGCAAGTCAACGCAGCAATTAAGTTAATTCGTCACAGTAGCCGTCCTTTATTGTATGTCGGTGGTGGAGCGATCGCATCTAACGCCCACGCAGAAATCAAAGAATTAGCTGAATTATTTAATATCCCCGTCACTACAACCTTGATGGGTATCGGTGCATTTGACGAACATCATCCCCTGTCTGTGGGAATGTTGGGGATGCACGGTACAGCTTACGCTAACTTTGCGGTGACAGATTGCGATTTGTTAATCTGCGTTGGGGCGAGATTTGACGATCGCGTTACTGGTAAATTAGATGAATTTGCTTCCCATGCCAAAGTTATTCATATCGACATCGACCCCGCAGAGGTAGGTAAAAACCGAGTTCCTGAAGTTCCCATTGTGGGTGATGTGCGTCAGGTTTTGCTTGACTTGTTGCGTCGCTGTCAGGAAACAGGGATTAAAAACATCCCCCACAAAAATCAAGAGTGGTTGCATTTAATTAACCGTTGGCGACAAGACTACCCCCTACAAGTGCCTCATTATGCTGACAGCATTTCACCCCAAGAGGTAATTGTGGAAGTTGGTCGCCAAGCACCCCACGCTTTTTACACTACAGATGTGGGACAACATCAAATGTGGGCAGCGCAATTCCTGAAAAATGGTCCAAGACGCTGGATTTCTAGCGCAGGTTTGGGAACTATGGGTTTTGGTGTCCCGGCGGCGATGGGTGCAAAAGTAGCTTTCCCTGATGAAGAAGTTATCTGTATCAGTGGTGATGCTAGTTTCCAGATGTGTTTGCAAGAATTGGGAACACTAGCACAGTACGGCATTAATGTCAAGACTGTAATTATGAATAACGGCTGGCAGGGAATGGTGCGCCAATGGCAACAAGCCTTCTATGGTGAGCGTTATTCATCCTCAAACATGGAAGTAGGGATGCCAGACATTGAGCATTTGACAAAAGCTTATGGCATTAAGGGCATGGTAGTTCAGACTCGTGAGGAATTACAAGATGCGATCGCCGAAATGCTAGCACACAATGGACCCGTTGTCATGGATGTCCGAGTCACCAAAGACGAAAACTGTTATCCAATGGTAGCCCCAGGTAAAAGCAATGCTCAAATGATTGGCTTACCTATACAGCCACCAAAAGCTGTAGTAGAACCTGTTTCTTGTAGCCATTGCGGGACAACAAACCCTCCTACTCACAACTTCTGTTCAGAGTGTGGAACTAAGTTATAGGGGATTTCCCTCCCAATAACTTTGCAGAGGTTCAGACCACCGCTTTGTTTAATAAATCGGTGGTCTATCTAATAAATATCAGTATAGGAACAAATATTCTACTTTTTTGTCATAGTAAAAAATTACAATTTATTAAACCCAGAGACCTGCGAAACCTGTACTTTACTCCCCTCCTCGCTTGCGGGGAGGGGTTGGGGGTGGGGTTCAATGATTATGGTAATCGCAACTAATTAACCTGACATCATATTACGAATTATATTAATGTCTAAAAAAATTACTATTGGCTTGTTGTCGCTATTTCTCAGCACTCAAATCGCTGTCACCCCACAAACAGCCAAAGCACAAACACCTGTTACACCCACAACCACCACAAAAACAATTTGTCCCGTTCAACTTAAGCCAGCAGTAGATGCTGTCACCAATACCCCGGAATTTAGGCGAGTGCGTTGGGGTATTTTAGTCAAAAATCTAGCTGATGAACAAACTCTTTATAGTCGTGATGCTGAAAAATATTTTAACCCCGCTTCTAAT
>PWQB01000605.1 GCA_003556955.1 Nostocaceae cyanobacterium CSSed10_463m | reverse complement strand
TGTGGGGTTTGAGTGGGAAAATATTGATGGAGTTTGGGCGAAGTTTCATGAAGAATTAGGCGAGTTCCAAAAGGCTTTGGCTGAGGAAACACCAGAACGTCAACAAGCGGAGTTAGGAGATTTATTGTTTGCAATTATGCAACTGGCGCGTTGGCATGATCTTGATCCTAGTGCAGCGTTACAGGGGACAAATCAGCGCTTTGTGCAGAGATTGCAAAAAATGGAGGCGGTTGTTGATCGCCCCCTTTCTGATTACAGTTTGGATGAGTTAGAGTCTCTTTGGCAGCAGGCTAAAGCCCAAATTGCTAAAGAGCAGTTATAGTCTATAGTTTCATTGTAACAGTCTTGACTTCGGTGTATTGTTGCAGTCCATATTCACCGAGTTCTCGACCCATCCCAGATTGTTTGAATCCCCCAAAGGGTGCGGCTGCATCGAATACGTCGTAACAATTGACCCAGACTGTACCCGCCCGGACGTTGTTAGCGATCGCGTGTGCTTTGGTAATATCCTGAGTCCACACGGCGGCGGCGAGTCCGTACATGGTATTATTGGCTCGGTGAATGACTTCATCCAGGTCTTTAAATTTGATGATACTCATTACCGGGCCAAAGATTTCTTCTTGGGCGATCTGCATATCATCGCGGACATCAGCAAAAACTGTGGGTGCAATAAAGAATCCGCGATCGCCTATTTGATTTCCACCACATAGCATTTGTGCGCCTTCCCGCATCCCCGAATTAATGTAACTCATTACTCGGTCAAATTGGGCTTGATCTACTTGCGGCCCCTGTTCTGTCTTGCTATCGAAGGGATTACCGACAATGCGCTGCTGGGCTTTAGTTACACTTTTAGCTACAAATTCGTCATAGCATTTTTCTTCCACAAATAGCCGTGAACCTGCGGTACAGCATTGTCCTTGATTGAAGAATAAGGCATCATGGGAACCTGCGATCGCCGCATCCAGATCAGCATCAGCAAACACGATATTGGGACTTTTACCACCCAATTCCAAAGTGACCCGTTTCAGGTTACTTTTAGCAGCAGCTTCCATAATTAGATGTCCAACTTCCGTGGAACCAGTAAAAGCCACTTTGTCAATATCTCTATGTTGAGCGATCGCCGCCCCGGCTGTAGGGCCGTATCCTGATAATAGATTCACCACACCAGGGGGAAAACCAGCCTCAATAATCAACTCACCCACCCGCAAAGCAGATAAAGGTGTTTGTTCGGCAGTTTTCATCACCACAGTGTTACCCGTCGCCAAAGCTGGGGCTAATTTCCATGCTTGCATTAATAGCGGGAAATTCCAAGGAATAATTTGACCCACCACCCCCACAGGTTCATGACGTGTATAGCAAAAGTAATTCCCGTTAATGGGGATAGTTTTACCCTGAACCTTATCAGCCCAGCCTGCATAGTAGCGGTAACAGGCAATAACTAATCCTATATCACCCAAAGAATCTTGTAATGGCTTACCGTTATCTAAAGTTTCCAGCCGCGCCAAGTCATCAATATTTTGCTCAATTAAATCTGCTAATTTATACAACAATTCACCGCGACGGGTAGCCGACAGCTTGCGCCATTCCCCATTAAAAGCGTTGCGGGCTGCTTGTACTGCAAGGTCTACATCGGCTGTATCGGCTTCTGCAACTTCGCAAATTACCTCACCTGTAGCTGGATTAATTGTGGCAAATCGGCGACCACTGACACTTTCTAACCACTGATTATTGATCAGCAGTTGCGTTTGTCCGATTTTCACCTGTTGTCCTGGTACTGTTGCTGTAACCATCAGGTTCTCCATCAAAAATTTACTTAAAAATACTGGCGACAAAACAAGGGCGTTGCTGAATATCAACTTTTCTCAACTCAAACCCTCTGCGCCTGGTGCGTGTTACAAATTTATGTTTCTACTCAGCAACGCTAAAAAAAGAGTAGGAATAGATCAAGCAGATGTAGTAAAGTTATGAAGCTACAATTTGCCCATATTTGACATTCTAGCACTGTTACGATGCCTACTACTCCAGATCCAATAATCCCAAATGAAGCTAAAATTTAAAATTGTTTGACATTACATAGCAATGAATTTGATTTTTTTCAACTATCTATATGAGCATAAATTTTAACCGCCGTAAATTTGTTTTATCTGGTTCAGCGACTTTTGCTACTAGCTTATTGCTGAAAGCTTGCAGTATTCATCCCACTTCTGTTAGTAGTAGTGAGTCAGATTTTAAAATAGCGATCGCACTTCCTGGAGTCATAACTGATCAAGCTTGGAATCAATCTGGTTACGAAGGCGTAAACCTAGCTAAACAGAAGCTAAATGCAGAAATTGCCTATGTGGAACAAATCGCCCAAGCAGATCAAACAGAAGTATTAACAGACTTTGCCCGCAAGGGTTATGATCTGGTATTAGCCCACGGTGGACAATTTGACGCAGCTATCGAACAAGTCGCCTCCCAATTTCCCCAAACATTTTTTGTGGGTGTCAATGGTAATACCAAAGCAAAAAATGTTGCTTCTTTAAGAATTGACCACTTGCAAGGTAGTTATTTATGTGGCATTATTGGCGCTGCTGTGACTAAATCTAATAAACTAGCTTATATTGCTGGACAAAAATTTAACGCGACAGAAGAAGAACTAAGAGGATTTGAATTAGGGGCAAAATCAGTTAACCCTAATATTCAAATTGTTTCCACATTTACAGGTGATTGGAATGATGTTGCTAAAGCTAAAGAAGCGACATTGGCGTTAATTTCTTCCGGTGCTGATGTGATTTATCAATGGTTAGATAATGCTGGAAACGCAGTTTTACAAGCAGCCAGTGACCAAGGAGTTTATGCTTTTGGAAATACTAAAGACCAGCTAGATATTGCCCCCCAAGCAGTCTTAACCAGTGCAGTGAAACGTTTGGATATCGCAATAGCCTATTTAGCAGAACAAGCAAAACAAAATCAACTCCAAGGA
>PWQB01000656.1 GCA_003556955.1 Nostocaceae cyanobacterium CSSed10_463m | reverse complement strand
TGATCCCCCCTAGCCCCCCTTAAAAAGGGGGGAATAGTGATCAAAGTCCCCCTTCTCAAGGGGGATTTAGGGGGATCTAAAATGTTTTGCTACCGATAATAAGACTTTTAAAACATCCTCTGACTGGGGTTAAATTTTTGCTGGGGTTGAGCTACATCTGTAATAGTTAATTCTTTGGTTGGATCTACTAAAATTTCTAGGAATTTCCCTAGATGATATTCTCCCTGTTGATCATTTAATACTATAGTATTTAATATTGGTAATGGCTGACTATAGCTAATAGGTAGCGATGGCATTAAAGATAAAATTAAGCAGACTAGGATTAATAATCCCAGCCCTAATAACTTGGCAGTATAATTTTTGCTGGGCTTGAGTATATTATACATTTTTTGATCAGGGACAATTTTTTATGGGATGACGTAGGGAATAGTGACTGTGCATATTGTTCCCTTTCCTGCTTGACTCTCTATGTTGATTTCACCGTGGTGTAAATCTAGACATTGTTTAACTATAGCTAGACCTAAACCTGTACCAGGAATTGTGCCAATATTAGATCCCCGATGAAAAGGTGAAAATAAGTTTACTTGATCTGCTTCGGGAATGCCAATACCCCGATCACTAATTTTAAAGATTAATTTATTATCCTCTTTTGTAAAAGTAAAATCAACTAAATCTCTCTCCTGAGAATATTTTATAGCATTACTCAAAAGATTAGTAAATATTACTTCTAATAGCTTTTTATCGCACTTAACCATCAGTGACTCTGGGGCAATCATCTCTCGTAAATCTACGGATAAATTAATTTTAGTTGGCTGAGTATTATCTGTAATTCCCTCTATGATCTGGCGACAAAAGGCAATAATATCTAAGGTATGTAGCTGTAATTCAAATTTCTCATTGTCAGCACGGTTAATCATTAAAATATCATCCAACATTTGGGTGATATAAATGATAGTATTTTGAATAATTTCTAGGTGTTTCTTTTTTCTATCTTCACTGAGGCGATCGCTAAATTGTTGCAAAATTCCAGATGATGAAGAAATAATGGCTAAGGGAGTCCGAAACTCGTGGGAAGCCATTGTAATAAAGCGGGATTTGAATTGGTTTAATTCCTTTTCTGTTTCTAAAGCTTTTTTTAATTCTGCTGTTCTTGCAGCCACTCTATTTTCTAACTCCTGAGTCAGTTCTATCAGCTGCTGATTTTGATTTTCTAAAGCTTTACTTAAGTGGCGTAAATGTAAATGGTTACGTACACGCGCCAGTAATTCTTCTTTGTGAAATGGCTTAGTTATATAGTCTACAGCACCTAAACTAAAACCTTTAACTATATCAACAGTATCCACCAGAGCCGTCATAAAAATTATGGGGATTGATTGGGTGATAGCATCCGCTTTCAGTTGCTGACATACGTCAAAACCGTTCATGTCAGGTAACATAATATCTAAGAGTATTAAATCAGGAATACTCAGATGGACTTGTTTGATCACATTTAGCCCCTCTACCTCAATTCGCACGTTGTAACCTGCGGTACTTAAGGCGTAATCAAGCAATGCTAAATTGGTGGGATTGTCATCAACTATTAAAATAGTGGCGCTCTCTGGTAAAATTTCCATCTGTGACTCATCCTCTAATTGGATGGGGTGGATTCTGAAGATTGGGAACTTATGGATTTTTGCAGAAATTCACGGGCTTTGACAATTTTATATCCTCTTAGCATCAAAGATAATTTATCTACAAAAGGGCGGTATTTCTCATTGCTATCAACTAGGCGTTCTAACTCTTGCTGCATTCCTTTGATTTGTCCTTGCATGGCGTATTCTAGTAATTGGCTTAAATCAGAGGCGGAGGGAATCACCATTTCTAGCTGGGTATTTTCTGGGCTTTCTTGAGTCTGATTTGCTTTTGCATCCTCATAAATCCAGTTTAAATTAAGATGTTGAGCTAACATTCTATAAAGTTCTGCTGCTTGTACTGGTTTGGGTAAAAAATCTTGTCCGCCAGCAGCCAAGCTAGTTTGGCGATCGCGTTCAAAGACACTAGCAGAAGAAATGATCACGACTGTATTTTTCAACTCAGCTAATTGTCGTAATTGCTTCAGCATTTCCCACCCGTCCATAATTGGCATTTTTAAATCAGAAATTATCAGATCGGGCGGATTTGCCAATGCTTTTTGTAAGGCTTCTTCACCATGTTGAGCTTCTATAACTAGGAATCCCAAAGGCGCAAGTAAATTTACTAGTACAGAGCGATTTTCCCAGCGATCATCAATGACTAAAATCTGCCGCCGCTCTCCAGAGTAGCCGATAATCTGTCCTAAATTGGTCATAGTATTAGCCTTAGCCCAGTCATCAGCTAAAGGACATTGGAGTTCAAATTCAAATAAACTCCCAATTCCCAATTGACTGCGAACTGTGATACTACTCCCCATCATTTCGACAAAAGTCTTAGTAATAGTTAAACCTAAACCAGTTCCTTCTGCTTGTTGCTGCAATGTTCCTGCTTGTTCAAAGGGCTGGAAAATTTTTTCTAATTGCTCATCACTCATACCAATACCTGTATCTTCAATTTGAAATTTTAGTTTCACCAAAGATACAGAATTTGCAGATAATTCTTCACTTATAATCACTCTAAAAATGATTCTTCCTCGATCTGTAAACTTAATAGCATTCCCTAGGAGATTAAGTAAAATTTGTCTTACCCGTTTTTCGTCTAAAATCACTCCTGATGGGATATTTTTTGGTGGTTGGTAAATAAAATCTAGGCTCTTGCTCTCGGCTTTAATACGTGCAACTTCAGCTACTCCTTGTAATAAAGATGGTAAATAACAAGGTACGGGATACAGTCTCATTTTTCCCGCTTCAATTTTCGCCAAATCAAGGATATCATTAATTAAAGTCAGTAGGTGAGAGCCACATTGATAAATTACACTCACTCCCCGTTCTTGTTCTGTGCTGAGTGGTGTGCGG
>PWQB01000224.1 GCA_003556955.1 Nostocaceae cyanobacterium CSSed10_463m | reverse complement strand
AGTTTAGAAGTGTCAGGAAGGGTGACAGCACTAGGGACGAACTTTTGGGGCAATAATCAGATTGAGCCGCAGGGCTACAAACTATTGCACTCTTTTGATATTAACCCAGTTCCCAAATGGATTTGGAAAAAAGATAATTGGCAACTAAGCAGAAAATTGCTCATGCCTTATGGGTTGGGAAATGGGAAACAAAATATTTGTTCGCATCGGCTGTTAATACAGTATCGCTATGAAGGCAGTGATACAGCCATTTTACGGCTACGGTTGCTTATAGGCGATCGCGATTTTCATCACCAACAAAAATCTCATCCAGGTTTACAATTTTCCCAACTACTCGGTCAAAATCAAGTTTGTCTGCAAGC
Source organism: Nostocaceae cyanobacterium CSSed10_463m (assembly GCA_003556955.1). Next base: position 2,605 of record PWQB01000224.1, on the reverse strand, counting down.
AATATTTTCTGGGGAATTTGGTACACCTTGGCATTTGCGTTGGACGCAAGGAGAATATCACGCAGATGCTGTTTGGTATTGGGATTATCAGTTACCAGAGGAGAAAACCAGAGGATTAGGCGATCGCGAAGACCTGTATAGCCCTGGTTACTTAACAGTTAAACTTCAACCAGGAGATGCTGTCACCTTAGAAGCGCAGACGGGTTTTCCGAATCCACAGCAAAGTCCACTGACTCCCGAAATTTTTGCCGAGGCTATAGAGACAGAACAAGAAAGGCTATCTCAGATTTTTGGCTGGGGAGAAAATAACACTCCCACATCCCCCATAAGGCAAAAATTATTAAAAGCCAGCGATCAATTTATTGTTTATCGAGCTTCCATAGCTGGCCCCACTGTGATTGCTGGTTATCACTGGTTTAACGATTGGGGGCGTGATACCTTAATAGCTTTACCGGGTTTAGCCTTAGTTACCCAGCGCTTTGAATTAGCAAAAGGGCTATTACATAGTTTTGGGCGTTACTGTCACCACGGTTTAATTCCCAATGTTTTTCCTGATGTTGACGGTGAACCATCTTATAACAGTATTGATGCGGCTTTGTTGTGGATTGAAACTTTAGGACTTTACTTAGAAGCTACCGAAGATTGGCAATTTTTAGCAGCACAGTTTCCAGTGGTGCAGCAAATTCACAAGGCGTTTATGGGTGGTACGCGTTACAACATCCAAGTTGATGCTACTGATGGGTTAGTGAGTTGGGATGTCCCCGGTGTTGCTCTGACTTGGATGGATGTGGTAATTAGAGGACAGCCTGTAACACCCCGGAATGGTAAACCAGTAGAAATTAATGCCCTGTGGTATTCGGCTTTATGTTGGATGAGTCAATGGGCGGAACGCTTGAGCCAAATGAATTTCGGTGATTCTGCCCGTTTAGCCAAGCAAGCACAGCGTTATACTCAGCAAGCGCAACAAGTGACAATTTCTCTGCAAAAGTTTTGGAATCCGCAGCTTGGTTATTTTTACGACACGATTTATCCCGATGATGGTCGCAATTCCCAGATTCGTCCCAATGCGGTTTTAGCATTGTCGCTGCATCATTGTGGGTTTTCAGAACATCAAAGACGAGCAGTAGTAGATTTAGCAGCTTCCCGTTTACTTACCCCCTATGGTCTTCGCAGTCTTGATCCAGCCGACCCCGATTATATAGGTAAATATACAGGCGACTCAGAACAGCGCGATCGCTCCTATCATCAAGGTACTGTTTGGGCTTGGCTGATTGGTCCCTTTGTGCGTGCGTGGCAGCTTTCTTACCCAAAACGAAGTTTACCCTTTGATTGGCAACCATTGCTGGATCATTTCCTTGCTGATGCCTGTATGCACTCAATTTCAGAGATTTTTGATGGAGATGCGCCTCATGCTCCTAAAGGTGCGATCGCACAAGCTTGGTCAGTTTCCGAGGTAATTAGGCACTTTCAATGAATAGCTGAAAATTTATATCTTAAAAAATAGAATAAAATTGCCAATAAATTGGGAACAATAAAAATAATTCTAAGAATATAATCACCTATGTCTGAAGATTCCCAGCGTAATTCTGCTGTTAATGCTGCTGCAACAACCAATATTCACCACGCCCAATTACAGGATTTACCTTTAAGTGTGGCACGTAGGTTATATAAAGGTGGTATTCGGCCTGGTGAAGTTCCAAGAACCAGAATAGAAGCTCAAGAAATGTTAGGGAAAATTCCCCCATCTCAACGAGCAGGTATAGATGGCAAATCTGCTGCTAGTAATGCAGAAAAGTATCTAGATGGTAAACACGCTAGTCATATTGAACCCCACAGCAAAGGAGGTTCTAACCATCCCAAAAACATCAAATGGGAGGATGGCAAAGATAATATTGCTCGTGGTGGTAAACCCATGACCAGCCAGGAGCAAATGAGACTAAATGCTAAATACCACTTTGATAACTTAACTGGTGCTGTAAAAGCTGGACTTCAAGCTGCACCTGTGGGGGCTGCTGTGGGTGCAGTTACAACCATGCCTTTGTCACTTTTAACTAATGCCTTGCGTGTAGTCCGAGGGGAAATTTCTACAGAGGAAGCAGCTACAGCAACATTCAAAGATACCGCTATAGGTGGTGTAGTTGGGGGTGCAACGGCATTTACAACTGCAACATTAGCAGCAGCTTGTCCACCAATAGCGATCGCATTAACTACAGTAGCACCAGTTTTAGCTGTTGTTGGTGCTGGGGGTATAATTTACGAGTTTTTCAAAATACTTGAAGATCATAAACAGGCTGTAAAAACTTATTATGAATCTTTAACTCAGCAAGAATTAGAAAGATTACAAGCAATTGAAAATGAACTGATTTATGAACATCATAAAAATCTAGAATTTTTGGCTGGAGCAAAAGCAATTAATCAAGAAATTACAAATCGTCCAATTGCACCAGGTATAGAAGGGGCTATGCAACGATTACATGAATCAGTCACTATTGCTCAATCTTTAGGACTAACATCAGCAGATAGTAAGTTATTGCCTCATTCTCAACTTCCTTCCCTTCCTTCTCAATCCTAGATAATAAGTCAAAAATTCTATGATTTTTATGTT
>PWQB01000185.1 GCA_003556955.1 Nostocaceae cyanobacterium CSSed10_463m | reverse complement strand
TAATTCGTAATATTTCCTTCGGAAACGCTGCGCGAACGTAATTCGTAATTATTGGACATCTCCAAGTAGAGACGTTGTACAAGTAGAACAGCATGAATAATTCAAGGTTTGTAGTAAGGACTTCAGTCCTTATTTGAGGGCTAAAGCCCTCACTACAAACTAATCTCAATATTTTTACATTACTTAATGTAATTTGATTTATTCTCGCCCACTTACTTACAACGTCTCTACAAAGGTTATGAATTAACCACTTGAGATTCTACTACACCGATGGGACAAGCAACTTTTGTTCCTCCTAAGCCACAATAACCGTTGGGGTTTTTGGCTAAATATTGCTGATGATAGGCTTCTGCGTAATAGAATTCAGGCGCATCTAAAATTTCTGTGGTTATTTTGCCATAACCTGCTTTGCTCAGAGGTTCCTGATATGCGTCCCGTGATGCTTCTGCTAACTGCTTCTGCTGTGGGGAATAAACATAAATTCCCGAACGGTATTGAGTACCAGCATCATTACCTTGGCGCATTCCTTGGGTGGGGTTATGGCTTTCCCAAAAGACTTTCAGGAGTTGAGAGTAGCTAATCACTTTGGGGTCAAAGACAACTAAGACTACTTCATTGTGACCAGTCATTCCAGTACAAACTTCATCATAACTGGGGTTGGGGGTGCTACCAGCAGCGTAACCGACAGCAGTTGTATAGACTCCTGGAAGTTGCCAGAATTTACGTTCTGCACCCCAAAAGCAACCTAAGCCAAATACTGCTTGCTCCAATCCTTGGGGAAACGGTGCTTTTAAAGGATTTTTATTGACATAATGTTCATTGGGTACTGGCATCGATTTTGCTCTTCCTGGTAAAGCTTCCTCTGGAGTGGGGATAGAAAGCTTTTTACCAAATCCAAATAGTCCCATAATTTTTAACTCTGATTTCTCATAAATTTCTTTACCTTACTTAATATTGTAAAGAATCTTGTACAGGTTGGGGAGTTATGGGAATTAGTTTATTGTTTAGCGTCCAATCATTGCGGGGGCTGATTCGGATGAATAGTGCTGTAGGAGTAGTTGAGCGTCTACTGATTGCTGGATTTGCTCTACCATAAATTGAATCATGGGCTGGGCAACTTGACATTGAAGATTTCCCATTTCGTCGTAGGTTCGCTCGCTGGGAATAGCTTCAGCAATGGGAAGCTGATTACACTGGCGGTCAAATACACAACGATGGCAGGTTTCTAAACGCTGGTGTCGTAGTTTGAGAGTATCCTGATAGGATTTACTGGTAAAAATTTCTGCTAAGGGCTGATTAAAAACATTACCCATCAAGCCTTCTGGCTGGTAAGCGTCGCCGTGACTGTAAATATCGCCGTTAGTATTCATAATCAACGCCCATTCTTCCTTTCCTGGCTCATAAGCCTCAATTTTATGACCTTGCAGATGCCGGATAGCGGCGGTGAAATAAACCCATAAAGGCATGACGCTGATATTTGTTGGTTCAGCAAATTGGGCTTTGGCTACAGTTTGCAGGGCGGTAACGGTGGCGGCTGGTGAAATTAATAAGGGACGGATTCTTTCTGGTGGATCTTCGTGGCTAAAAATTGGTAGGATGCGGTAGTTAATGCCGAGTTCATTAAAAAATTGATAGGTGGGAATTACATGGTCGATATTTTGAGCGTGTAATACTGCGATCGCACCGAAGTGAATATCTCGATCTATGAGTCTTTGCAGATTTTCCAGTACAGTATCTTGGGATTGACGACCTTTAATATCTACGCGCTGATCGCCAAAGACATCTAGGGATACTCCTAACGAAATATTTAATTCTGCTAATAAATTTAGTGTCCGATCTGTAACTTTGACTAAATTACTCTGCACAGAGGTGGTGTATTCAATTCCAGCCTCTCCTAAATATCGACGCTCTAACTCACAGAACTCTCTTAAATATGATTCTGGCAAAAGTAGGGCTTCTCCCCCATGTAATATCAGATGAATTGGTCTCTGATCCTGGCGCTGTTTGACATAATCAGCTAAATTTTGAAAAAAGTATTCTACCCCTGTTAATGGCATCCTTTCTTTATTAGCCAGTTCTGCATACTCATAGCAATAAGTGCAGCGAAGATTACAGAGCTTGCTGAGTTTGATGATGATATGCATAACTTGAATTTCTTAATTTTTGCCTTTGAAAAACATCGAGAGAACAGAAGTTAGATGTTAACATTCTCCTGTTCTCCCTTGAGAGTTATCTAGGAATGCGCCTAGTAGGAATATTACTAGGGCTGACGTTGCGTATATTCTCTGGCTGTATCTTATCCCAGGTGTCTATGACGTTACGATTGCGGTGAATTTGGTTTTGAGGTGAATCGTTGCTGGTATCCCGTAACCATTCTCCCCATCTAGGGCCAGGCTCGCAATCAGCTTGTCCCCCGGAACAACTGGAAGATAATTTGTGGTCAACTACTCTACCATCTTTGACTGTCAGCGTTTGACCGTCTGGTAATTGATAAAAGCCATCGGCTGCTGGTTGCAGTTTGCCTGTTTGGGATTGGAAAGAGATGCGATCGCCTTGTACAATAATTCGCGCAGCATCAAATTTCTCTAGTTTAAAATTTGCTCTAGTTGGAGGTCGTTGATTCAAACGCGTTTGAGCCTGTGCTGAGGGAATCATCCCCTCTCCTAAAACGCTGAATAGTTGACTGACTAAACCAGTTTGAGCGGCTGCGGAAAATCCGGCGATCGCAATCAAGGCAATCACAGTATTTGATTGTTGCTTAGATTGAGACATTTGTTATACTCATTTTCGGCTACACACATAATAACTCGAATATCCTACAGTGACAAATAATTCAAAGTAACTTTACATAAAAGTGTGTACTAAAGGTAACAAGCGCCCTAATTGTTCTTGGCCATTTACGGCTAATTCGCTGTGACATAAATAAACTTTTTCAGCCACACGAGACAGTAAATCTGCCAAAATCTT
>PWQB01000004.1 GCA_003556955.1 Nostocaceae cyanobacterium CSSed10_463m | reverse complement strand
GCCTCTTTAAAGCATAGCCAAGGTAAACTCAATCGCTTGATTTCTGTATCAAATGCCAGTTCAATGAATTTAGAAATTAGCAAATGTCTGAAAGTTGGTGGATTCATAAATTCTAGTTTTCCATCCACCAGTTCATAACGGTTATCAGTTCCATCGTCATAAGTAAGATATTCTTCAAAAGAGTATAAACGCTCAGTTGTCTGTGTCATGGTGTAAACTCTAATAAAGGGGTTGTTTTGAGGTAGTTCTCAAAAGATCATGAAGAATTCCCCATTGATTAGTAGTAGAGCGTGTGCGCTACTACTTATATCAATAGCCTATTCCACCGTTACTGATTTTGCTAGATTCCGGGGCTGGTCAACATCCAAACCGCGACGCGCTGCAATATGATAAGCCAAGAGTTGTAAAGGAATCACTGTCAGAATCGGTGAGAGTAATTCATCTACTTCCGAAACCAGGAGCAAATCATTAAAGATTTCCGCCGCTTCGCCATCATTGCTGGGAGTTACACCAATTAAGCGGGAATCTCTGGCTTTGGCTTCTTGGGCGTTAGAAAGCACCTTTTCATATACACTACCAGGAACTGCGATCGCCACTACTGGAACTTTCGCTTCTAACAACGCAATGGGGCCATGTTTCATTTCCCCCGCAGGATAACCTTCAGCATGAATATAGCTGATTTCCTTTAATTTTAACGCCCCTTCTAAAGCAATGGGAAAATTGATCCCCCTACCTAAAAAGATAAAATCTGTGGTGTCTGCAAATTCATGTGCTAAGTGTTCAGTTAAAGTTTCCTGACTTTGCAAAGTCGCTTCAATCTCTTGAGGAATTTGGTGCAACCCGTTAATAATTTCTGCTAATCTCTCTGGGGAAACTGTCTGACGACGAGCCGCTAAATCCAACGCTAAAGCGTAAAATGCCATCAATTGGGCGGTAAAAGTTTTCGTTGCTGATACCCCAATTTCAATTCCTGCTAAGGTGTTAATCACATGGGGAACCATTAAACCCAGGCTGCTTTCTGGGCGATTGGTAATCCCTAATAGTCGCGCTTGATACTTGGCTTCTTTCCCCTGACGACGTTCTTTTTCCATACCCAAAGCTGCTAAAGTATCAGCCGTTTCACCGGATTGGGTAACACCAATAATTAAGGTATTTGCTGTTAACGGTGAAGGTGCATAGCGATATTCAGAAGCATAATGTACCTGAGTGGTAATTCCCGCTAGTTGTTCAATTAAGTATTTTCCTAGTAATGCTGCGTGCCAACTTGTACCACAAGCAACAATATTAATTTGTTCTAAATCTGCGTAAAATTCAGGAGGTAAACCGAGGTTAATTGGTGAAACTGACTCAGCAGAATTACTATCAGTATCAAAGTAAGCGGCTAAACTGGCTCGCACTACCCCCGGTTGCTCATAAATTTCTTTGAGCATAAAGTGTTTGAATCCCTGCTTTTCTACCATCGTGGGATTCAAATTCAGCATCCGGGGCTGTTTTTTCAATCTGTCACCAGCAAAGTTGTAAATTTCCACTCCTAGCGGTGTCATCCGGGCAATTTCACCATTTTCTAGGGGTAAAACGGCACGAGTATGAGCCACAATTGCGGGGGTGTCGGAGGCGCAAAAGAATTCACCTTGACCAAAACCAATCACTAGGGGGGCTTGTTGACGGACAACAATTAGTTCATCTGGGTAGTCAGCAGAAATAACTGCGATCGCAAACGCCCCTTTAAGATAATTAACAGCTTGGCGTATTGCGTCTAAAAGCGGAGATGGGGAAGTTGGGAGAGGGGAGGCTGGAGGATGCTTTAAAAATTCAGCTATCAGATGGGGAATAACTTCAGTATCGGTTTCCGAAACAAACTGATGTCCTTTTTGTTTCAGTTCTTCTCGTAACTCCCGGTAATTTTCCACAATGCCATTTTGCACCACCGCCACCCGCATAGCCATATCCAAATGGGGATGGGCGTTGTGTTCTTCTGGCTTTCCATGAGTCGCCCAGCGAGTGTGACCAATGCCAATTTGAGCCGGAGTAGCGATTTGTTCGAGTTTAGAACGTAAGTTATTTAGTTTGCCTTTGGCGCGAACACAGTCCACTTCACCCTCCCAGACTGTGGCTATACCGGCGGAGTCATACCCCCGATACTCCAGTTTTTCTAGCCCCGCCAGTAAAATATCTGTTGCTGCTTGAGTCCCTATATAACCAACGATTCCACACATGACTCACACCACTCTGATTTGAATATAATTTAATCTAGTCTAGTTGCCAGCATAGAAGCGGCGTTTTGTCCAAAAAAAAGGAGCAAGTTGCTCCCTATGCTACCAGGTATTTTGATTTTTGAATTTTTAAAATAAAAAAAATTTTAGTAGGGTGAGCAGAACCCACCCTACAAGCTTAAAGCACCTTGCTATGGAAACACTCAGTTGTGGAACCAAATCAGGAATTTGCTGGAAATTCCTTAGTAAGCTAGACCCATGCTGCGAGTTGTTTCAGCACCTAGATAAACTCGGATGCTCAAAAAGTCAGTAGGGCAAGCAGTTTCGCAACGCTTACATCCTACGCAGTCTTCGGTGCGGGGTGAAGAGGCAACTTGAGCAGCTTTACAGCCATCCCAGGGAACCATTTCCAACACGTCTGTAGGGCAAGCGCGGACGCACTGGGTGCAGCCAATGCAGGTATCGTAGATTTTAACGGTATGAGACATTGAAAAAAAGGCTCCTTTCCAGTGTTCTTCTCTGCGAAAGAATTATATCAAAGCATAGTTTACAGCAGTAGCTCACAGTCGGTCATCAAAAGGCTACATAACTTTAAACAATCTCATAGTAATGGGAAAAATTTGGCTAGCCAAAATCTCTCTATTCCTGATATATCAACGACAACACGTCCGCGTATTTGTTTTCAGGTTTTCTGCAATGGCTGATATTTGTAAATATATATGAAGTAAATCGTGGAGTTGTCTATAGTAATTATTG
>PWQB01000114.1 GCA_003556955.1 Nostocaceae cyanobacterium CSSed10_463m | reverse complement strand
ATCCTAATGTTAAGCGTCCCCTCATGACAGCAGATGTGGGTAAGATTCCTACCATTGGCCAGGATTTACCTGCAAAATCAATAATTTGCTCACATAAGTACATTAAGCCCCCACATTCGGCTATTGTGGGCATTCCTGCTAAAATTGCCGTTTTTACTGTTTGCAGGGCGCTGGTGTTGGCTGCAAGTGCCGATGCGTAGACTTCTGGGAAGCCACCACCAAAGTACATTCCTTGCACATCTGGCGGTAATTCTGCATCTTCTAAGGGACTCCAGAATACTAATTCTGCACCTAGATTTTGCAGTAAGTCGAGATTATCTTGATAGTAAAAATTAAAGGCGCGATCGCGTGCAATGGCAACTTTTATAGGAGAGTCGGTTAACCTCTCCCCCAGCCCCTCTCCTACAAGGAGAGGGGAGATATTTTCCCCCATTCCCTTGTAGGGAAGGGGGGCTAGGGGGGTTAGGTCTGCTTTATCCGAGAAGTATTGGGAATGAGGAGATTTTAAGAGGGATAATAATTTTTGCCAGTCGAAGCAGGTGTCTCCCAAATCAGCCAGACGTTCCATTACAGTATCTAATTCAGGCAGTTCGGCGGTGGGGACTAAACCCAGATGACGGTCAGGGATGGTAATATTATCTTGGCGACGTAATACGCCGAGTATGGGTAATTGTAATGCAGCGAGGGCATCTTTGAGGAGAGATAAATGGCGATCGCTTCCCACCCGATTTAAGACAACCCCAGCAATTTTAATTCTAGAATCATAAGTACAATATCCGTGAGCGATCGCCGCCACAGAACCAGACAAGCGACTGCAATCAATCACCAACACCACAGGCAAATCTAAAAGTCTTGCAACGTGTGCCGTACTTGCAAAATCAGTCTTAATTAAAGATTCTTCGTTATTTTCAACATTCTTCACGCCATCAAATAGACCCATCACCCCTTCAACCAGGGAATATTCACACTGTGGGCTATGTTCAGCAAAACATTTCTGCACGTAAGCTTCAGAAGTCAAAACCGCATCTAAATTGCGACAAGCACGACCAGTTACATAGCCGTGAAACATCGGGTCAATGTAATCCGGCCCCACCTTAAAAGATTGTACAGATAAACCACGACGACATAAAGAAGCTAAAAGGGTGAGCGTAACTGTTGTTTTGCCCACCCCACTCCGTTCTCCGGCAATCACTAAAGCCATAATCTGGGGGTAATTAATAACAGGGCAACACTGCTAATTATCTCACCCCCCATGCACCAATTAAAAGTTTGTAGTGAGGACTGAAGTCCTCTCCATTACAGAAGAATGAAAAAACGTTAGCGTAGCTTGCGCGCAGCGCATACCGCCAAGACGCAAAGAACGCCAAGGGAAGAGGATTTAATAGGTTTTTTGCCACAGTATTCTATATTTTTACCATTTCTTTCTTCACTTTGCGTCCTTGGCGTACTTGGCGGTTCGTTAAAAAAATTGACCTTGGTACAAAGTTTAAAGTTTAATTTAACCGATTGAGCCATACCTGCTAACACACAAAAAGGGATGACTTGAGCATCCCTCCCAGTAAAATTATTCAGACAAAAGTCAATTACCCAAATTGAGAGTCTTCGCAATAACTGCCAAACTTTCCTCAAACAGTGATTCCCGACCCCAACGCTGTACCTGCTGACTCAGCAAAGCCTCAGCTTTTTGTTCCGAAAGTGAACCCACCTGTTGAAACAGACCAGCAGCTTGTGCGCCACCGTGGGTTTCCATTCGCATACAACCGCCAGTTTCAGAACAAATCACTGTACCACAATCTGCTTCGAGATTTGTCGAACTCAGGCGCAAAGCAATTACATCACCCAGAACTTCACCGACATCAGCCACAGGAACCCCGGCTAACTCAGCTTCCACTTGACGCTGGTCTTGAGAAACAAAGCGAATTTGAGTGATTTCATAATCTCCGGTTTCCTTTTTATAAGAAACAGGCGACCATTCCAACCGACTCGCCAGCCAACCCAAAAATAGCAAAGCTTGGGCAGGGTTACCTTTTTCATAGTCAATGGTCACCCGGTCAATTTCCTTGAGTGCAGCGCGACGATGAGGTGAGTCGTAAGCTTGAGCCGTCAATTCTTGCCATGCTGACAACCGTCGCCAGTTCAAATCAGCCAAAGGAACACCAGTTTTTACCAACTCTTGCAGGCTGAGTACATCATTTTCTGGCTCATTAAAGTTGCAAGAATCAACAATTACATTATTGCAGATTCCCGCCAAGCGCTTGAATAGATTGTTATTGGGGTCTGGTGTCGCCTTCCACCACAGAAACTTCGGTAAACCGCCAATTAATAAAGCTGGAATCATACCTCCGACTCGTTCCAAAGCAGCAGCAGTTCCACTTAAAGTAATGTATTCACAACATATAAGTGTACTGGATGATTGCTTTTGAATTGGACAGTAGGCAGAAACTTGAGCTTTTACCCCTTCATCTTCCCCAGCAATAGGGAACAAAGCAATAATTCGGCAGGGGTTACGCAGGGCAATTTCGTCAGCAATTGTGGGACTGGTGGAACTGAAGTTATAGGCAGAATTATCTCCTGAACCTCCCATTCCCTGACGTTTAGCGAATTCTTCCCGCAATACCGCCAGTGTTTCTGGTGTTGCTGTGCCAGTTTCGGCTAATCCATATTTTACTTGTACTTGCCGTAACGCCGCCGCCATTTGTGGACCGACAATACCATCAATCGGGCCTTCATAAAATCCCAAAGCAGCTAACAAATACTGAGTTTCTTCTGGTTCGTAAACTACTAGAGTAAAAGTTGTCGCCCTAGTAGCAGCAGGAAGTCCACCGTCCTCACCAGTAATACCGTAACTTTGCCAAATTTGATTCAGTTCCGTTTCTATTTCGTTCAGCGAAATATCCTTGGGTGCTTGAAGTGAAAAAATTGTAGGTGCTTGGGAAATCATAGTAGTTTAGTCATTGGTCATTGGTTGTTGGT
>PWQB01000553.1 GCA_003556955.1 Nostocaceae cyanobacterium CSSed10_463m | reverse complement strand
CACTGCTTTTTCATCTTCACGATTAAATAAATCCACCAACTCAAGCGAACTCAGTTGGTCTAAATTCAGACTATCAGGATTTACCTGCTCAGTTAAAAGATAGCCCCGTTCCTGCAAATTTGGCATGGTCTACATCCGTTACTCTTTATATCATCAAGCATCTGGGTTCACAATAATCCTTCCAATTTGCGCCGCATATTTTCTAGTTCAGAATCAGACATTTCTGGTGCAGCTGATGGTACTTCGTTAGCTCGGTAGTTATCCTCCTCTTGAGGATTAGCTTGCCAGTCAGTATTTTCCAAATTCATTTCTGGAGGTAAAATTAAATCGCTGTTGGCTGGAACAATTTCCCATTCATAGCCAGCACTTTCACAAAATTCCTTAATTTCCTCAGCATCTAGCATTTCTACTGTAGGCGTAGGAAAATCTTGAGCTTCCAGTAACAAAGCAAAGCGCAGAGCGTCATCTTCTGACTCGAACATCAAAATTTTATTGCGTACAGCCCCTGATTGCGATGACGAAGTATCGGCTACTCGAATTGAGTGAATGCCCTCATTTTCTGTGTTAGCATTGAATATTAGCACAAAAACGCGCATTGGTGTAATCATCTGTCTTTTAGTTTTGCGATCTACTTATACTATTAAAGATTGAGACTGTGCAAAAACGTTATTCAGATTTTTCCCCAGCACCAACTAAAGTCACGATGAACCCTAAATAGCTTTTTTGGATCGGATAGCGAAGTGTGAGCAGCATATAAACCAAATTATGTCAGGGTTTTAAGCAATTTAACCAGATGAGCTTCAAAACTGGCGGTGCGTTTTTGAGTTGATTCAATCACCGGCATTGATAACCTTTCAGGAAAGTTCAGCACAAAATTGCCTATTTGTATACATAGAGGGCGTAAATGTCCACCCGGTAATTCTTGCCAAAAATCTCGCAGTGGTTTTCTCAAAGTCTGAATAAACCAATTAGAAGTATCACGGGCAATATTATCTGATTTAAAGCGTAATAGACCTAATAAATTGAATAAATGACTATTTTTAATTAAGGCATAAGTTTCTTTTGGTGTTGGTTTGACATCAAAACCAAGCCGAGTCATGAACTCAGCTAAAAACTTAGGTTGAACAGCACTATCAAGACCTGTATTTACAGGAGCTAATAATATAGAGGCTTGTCCTTTAATAAAGGTACTGTTAATGGTCAGCTTTTCATCAGCTAAACCTATGTTTAGGGAATCATTCTTTGGATGCAAGTAGTATTTTACTAATTCAATATAATGTAGATTGTGTTGCTAATTGTCTGCCAATTAGCATTATTTAAAACCTTGCAGATATCCAAAATAAGATGTGAGTTTCAAGGTGAAAACATCTTGTTTTAGCTGCTAATTATTCCACAAATTTCTATTGTTGATTTACGCAAACTGCTTGATATCTGTAATATTTCTTTACAAAGCCATTGTCTACACAGGTGATGAGTGTTGATTCTCTATAGTGGCTGTGGGCGTGCGAAACCCCTATCCCAAAAACTAAAATAGGTCTGTATCCTGGAATAAGCATCAAAATAATATTTGTCAGTTATTGCTAGTAGTCAGCCAGCTACCCCCAGCTATAAATAAAACCATAATGACTAAATCTCCTAATGAAAACCATCATTCTTATTCCTCAGCCCGCAAACGTTTGTGGTTAATAATCTTAAGTCGAGGTGGCATTACCCTGGGCGGACTTTTACTGGTGGGAATGGCCGGCGGTATTTGGCGGTTGTGGAGTTTTGTCCAAAATGAATTAACGCCGTTAGCCCAAAGCGGTATCACCAACACACTCAACCGTCCGGTAAACTTGGGAGAAGTGACAGGTTTTTCCTTGACAGGGGTACAATTTGGTGCATCTAGCATTCCAGCTACACCCACAGATGCAGATCGGGCAGTAGTGGATGGTGTAGAAGTAGGTTTTAACCCTTGGCAATTAATTTTTAACCGTCAACTGAAGCTGGATGTTACCTTAGTTAATCCAGATATTTATATTGAACAAGATAATCAAGGGCGCTGGATTAATACGGCAATTGCCCCCCCAGGTGAACAAGCCCTGATTAAAACGGATTTAGACAAACTCCGGTTTCGGAATGGCAAGCTGGTATTAATCCCACAAGTGAGAGATGAGCAAGTCATATCTACCATCACTCCTGTAGAATTTTCACAACTGAATGGCACAGCCCAACTGCTAGAAAACAACCAACTGATTAAGTTGAATGTCAGGGGCGAGGCAGGTAGTGGGGGAAATTTGGCTATTCAAGGCGAGATCATTCCTCAAACATTAGCAGCCAAATTACAACTGCGATCGCAAGATTTATTAGCTGCTAAAATTACCCAAGTCATTAGGCTACCCTTCGACTTACAGGCAGGTAGAGTTAATGGCAATGTGCAGATTCAACTTGCACCAGAACAACCGCCCCTCTTATTTGGCAATGCTGACTTAGAGGGGGTAACACTGCAAATTCCCAACTTACCCCAAGCCTTTCTCAATACCCAAGGGGCTATCCGCTTCAATGGCACAGAAGTACAGTTAAATAATGTTGCTGGCAGTTATGGACAAATTCCTCTAGTAGCTACAGGCATTATCGACCCAAAAACAGGCTATAAATTAGTAGGTCGTGTGGATGCAGTTAGTACGGCTCATACAAAAGAAAGTCTGAATATCACATTACCAGTACCTGTAACTGGGGATTTACAAGCTAACTTACAAATGCTCGGCCCCATTAATAAACCCATTCTCTCAGGTACAATTGCCACTATTAAAACTGCCCAAATTGATCAAATTGATTTTAATAATATTACGAGTAAATTTGAATTTGTTCCCCATGCTGATTTAATTAGCTTTCGAGATATTCAGGGTAAAGCTGAAGTTGGTGGAGAAATTACAGGCGTTGGTCACATCAAATTGGGAAAAACCCCCCAATTAGATTTTAATTTCGCCGCTAAGGCTATTCCTGGGGATGAAATAGCTAGGATTTACCAAACCATACCCCCAATTCAAATTGGCACTGTTTCCGCTACAGTTCAACTGGGTGGTGCAGCAAATAATGTGCAAACAGTTGTCAGATGGCAAGCCCCAGAAGCCACCTATCCCGGTACTGGTGAAACCCTCATCGCCGCAGATACTGCCCTTATCTTCCGCAATGTGGCGTTGAATGTCGCTGGTGGAATGGTACGTGGTGCTGGTAGTTTTGCTCAAGGGCGTTGGCAAGCCGTTACTCAAGCCTCTGGTGTCGGGTTGACACCTTTTGTAGACGAAAGTCAACTACAAAATATCTCTTTAACAGGGGCAGAATTGAATGGTGGTTTCATCCTCGAAGGTAGCGCCGCACCCTTTCAAATTGCCAGCATTCGGACTGAGGGCGCAGGTGTAAACATTGGTGGTGGCACAGTTGCAATTTCTCGTGTCCAGTTCCAAGAGCAAAACTTTTCAGCGCAACTGGTGGCTAATAATGTCAGGTTAGGGCGCATATTGACAGAATCTCCCCCAGCTTTGGATAATCCCTTGACGGGGACGTTTCAAATCGCAGGTAATACAGAAAATTTTGCACTCAACACCATCCGTGGAACTGGTGAGGGCAGACTGAATATAGCAGGTGGCACTGTGACAGCTACAAATATTCAATTAGCTGATGGTGTATATCAAGCCCAGGTAAGAGCCAATAATGTGGCTATAGAGCAATTAGCAACCGTTCCAGAACAATTTAAAGGAGCGTTAAATGGTCAGTTTAAGGTTGCGGGTGCGGTGGAATCCTTCTCTCCATCTGCTATCCAAGCTAGTGGCCAGGGACGGCTTAACGTTCCCGGTGGAACCATTACAGCCTCTAATATTCAATTGGCTAACGGTCTATATCAAGCCCAAGTTCAAACAAATAATCTTCCTTTGCAACAGTTGGTAGCAGTACCACCACAATTTCAGGGAGGCCTAACTGGTCAATTAAATGTAGCGGGGTCTGTGGAATCTTTTAGCCCAGAAACTATCCAAGCTAGTGGTCAGGGACGGTTAAATGTTGCTGGGGGAACCATTACAGCCTCTGATATTCGACTAGCTAATGGTCGCTACCAGGCTGTAGTTGATGCTTCTGGGGTGGAATTAAATCGGTTAAATCAGCAGTTACGGGGTAATTTGGGTGGTAATTTGCAGGTGGCTGGTATTTTGGGATCTGCTCAATTAGCTGATGTGCGGGCTGCGGGACAAGTACAATTATCTCAAGGTATTCCCGGTGTTGAACAACCGTTAATTGCTGCACTAACTTGGACTGGGGAAAAAATAGCGATTCAACAAGCTGTAGCTAATGGGTTAAATATCAGTGGTGATATCTTAACTAATCCTCATGTCGCAGGTGTCCCAGAAATTACTCAGTTAAATCTTAACGTCCAAGCACAGAATTACAACCTCCAACAGTTACCAATCAATTTGCCGAATCAGTTTGATGTGGCGGGAAATGTGGATTTTGATGGACGAATTACTGGGACTTTGCCTTTGCCTAATCTCACAGGGAGAATTGGCTTGAGAGATTTGGTTGTACAAGATATTGCTTTTGAGCCTTTGTTAACTGGAAATATTCAGTCTGGAACAGGTCAAGGTTTCAATTTAGATGTTACAGGTAATAGAGATAGAATTGCTTTAAATCTAGATACTCAAAATCGCCCCCAATCTTTTCTGGTGCAGCGACAAGACGCATTAGCTAGAGGTCAAGCCCAAGGAGATGATTTGGCGATCAATGTCGCCAACTTTCCTTTACAAATTTTGAATTTAACACCCCCACCGGAACTGCGTTTAGGTGCTGGAACTGTGGCTGGGCTGTTAACTGGGGATGTGCGGGTGAATCAGCAGACATTAGCCGCCAGTGGAAATTTAGCGATCGCCTCTCCAGAAATTGGGAGAATTACAGGCGATCGCTTGGCGGCTCAGTTCCGTTACAGTGATGGTAAAACTACACTCACCAGCAGCGAGTTTATCAAAGGTGGTAGTCGTTATGCTTTTGCTGGCAATTTTGGTCAAACTCCCCAAGGACCACAAGTACAGGGTAAATTGAATGTTAATCAAGGTAATATTCAAGATGTGCTAACAGTAGCGCAGATATTTGAATTACAAGATTTTCAACGGGGTGCAGCTGAACCAACCTACGGTACAGCAACGGATCTAGCAACTACATCTCGTGGCTTACCAGAACAGCCTTTATTAACCCAACTCAAACGCTTTTATGAAATTGATGCTCTGGTAGCGGCACAAGAACAACAACGGCGCGAATCCAATCCCATCCCCGAATTAGCAGATTTGCAAGGGTCTTTTAACGGCGAAATTGCGGTAAATACTGCCACCGCTAACGGTTTATCAGTGGGATTTGATTTGAGAGGTCAAAATTTCACCTGGGGCAAAGAAACAGACCCCAATCGTTTTTATACTGCTAATAATATAGTTGCCCAAGGTCAATTTGAAAATGGCATTTTGCAATTACGACCATTCCGAATTGAGTTAGAAAATAGCCGTCTCGTCTTTGCCGGTAATATTGGCGGTGATGATCAATCTGGTCAGTTACGGGTGAGGAATTTTCCTATATCATTACTAAACAATTTTGTCAACCTGCCAGTGGGGATTGCAGGTAATCTGAATGGTACAGCCGCAATAGCTGGTAGCATTGCCAATCCTCAAAGCAAAGGAGAGTTGGAAATTACCGAAGGAACCTTGAATCAGCAGCCAGTTGAGTCAGCGATCGCCAGTTTCAGTTATACTGATGGGCGCTTAAACTTTGGCAGCACTATCTCGGTTGTGGCAACCCAACCAGTAAATATTAATGGTAGTATTCCCTATCAATTACCTTTTGCTTCTGTAGCATCAGAAAACGATCAAATTAGCTTGGATATTAAGGTCAAAAATGAGGGATTAGCGATATTAAACCTTTTGACTAATCAGGTGGCCTTTGAGGAGGGTGAAGGAGACGTAGACATTGAAGTGCGCGGGACAAGAGAAAAGCCGATCGTGAATGGCATTGCTACCGTTAATAATGCTACATTTAGCGCTCAGGCTTTACCAGAACAAGTTAGAGGTGTCACCGGCAAAGTCCTGTTTGATTTTGACCGGATTTTAGTAGAAAGTTTAGAGGGTCAGTTTAGCCAAGGTAGTTTAGTCGCATCTGTAGAAATTCCCATATTCAACAACGGCCCAGCAAATCTAGAAAATCCCCTCACCGTTAACGCCAATGAGCTAACTTTAAATCTTAAAGGCTTGTACCAAGGAGGTGCTAGTGGAGATTTAATGATTACAGGCTCGGCTCTGAATCCACAAATTGGCGGTCAAGTGAATTTATTTAATGGTCAGGTTTTACTTGCAGACGCTAGCAACCCAACGCAACCTACTAATACTCCTGGCCTGTCATCCTCTAAAGCTATCAAGCAAATTCAACCTGATGATGGCGATGGGATGGTAATGTTTAACAATCTAGATATAGAACTCGGTAAAAACGTAGAAGTTAATAATCCGCCGATTCTCAGTTTTCGCGCTACAGGTAATCTCACAGTTAACGGCTCCTTTGCCGAACCCATACCTGATGGTACTATCAGGCTAGAGCAAGGTGGAGTGAATTTGTTTACTACACAGTTTAACCTCGCTCGTGGTTACAAACATACCGCTACCTTTAGACCCAGCCAACCCCGTGATCCTGAATTAGATGTGCGCCTAGTAGCTAAGGTGCTAGACGTAATTCAAAGTAGTGATTTTACACGAGCAAATACTGCTGGGTTAGCAGCCTTAGAAAGTGTCCAAGTTGAAGCCAATGTTCAAGGTTATGCGAGTCAAATTAACGAAACCCTGCAACTCACCAGCAGTCCCGCTCGTTCCGAAACTGAAATTGTCGCTTTGTTAGGGGGTGGCTTTGCAAATGGACAGGGAGGTGGAGATAGCACTTTGGGTTTAATTAACATTGCAGGCTCGGCTGTATTCAGCAACTTGCAGTCAGCCTTTAGTCAAATTGGTAATTCTGTAGGGTTAAGTGAACTGCGGATATTTCCCACAATTGTTTCTAATAGTCCGGAAGCGGGAAGAAGCAGCTCTAGTTTGGAATTAGCGGCGGAAGCAGGAATTGACGTTTCTCCTAGATTCTCTATTTCCAGTATCAAAATTCTGACAGCAAATGATCCCTTTCAGTGGGGTATCAATTACCGGGTTAACGATGAAATTCGTTTGCGTGCGTCCACTAATTTAGAGGATGACAGTCGGGCTGTAGTAGAATTTCAACGGCGATTTTAAGAGTGCTGAGTTTGGAGTTTGGAGTGCTGAGTGCTGAGTGTGGAGTTTGGAGTGCTGAGTGCTGAGTGCTGAGTGCTGAGTGCTGAGTGCTGAGTGTGGAGTGTGGAGTGTGGAGTGTGGAGTGCTGAGTGCTGAGTGCTGAGTGCTGAGTGCTGAGTGTGGAGTGTGGAGTTTGGAGTTTGGAGTTTGGAGTTTGGAGTTTGGAGTGGAAAAAGTGCTGAGTAAGTTTCTTTCCCCTAACCCTTGCTTCGTTTTCCAGGTTTCCTCACCCAAAGGAAAAAGAAAACCAAAAATTAAATAAATCAGTGTTAATTTATACTATTTATATTTTGAATAGTGCTTATACTCATTTTTAGGTTCTACCTGGGAATTATGAAGTGGCTTTGCCACTTCATTTTTATTTATAGTGATTAAAGGTAAATAATCTAACCAATCTCTACATTCTGCTTCACCAGATGTTGATCAATCATTAGATTTTGTATCCTCCCATTTTTCGCGGGTTTCTTGAATCTCCACATTTTGCGATCGCGCTAACTGCCAAGTCTTTAACATTAGGGGTTTTTGTCTTTCCAGATGATTGACGAACTGCATAATTGATTGATCTGCCTTGATTGGAGTTGTCAAATCAAACTTAATCTTCTCAAAAATCTTTAGTTTAGCTTGAATAAGATTTCTCCCCACAACTTTAGTTAACCACAGCACCACTCGGTTATATAGCCAACCAAAAATTCCCTGACGTTTCTTACTCATCAGTATAACCTGAACCTCAGATTTTCCCCCTGCCAATAGGCGCACGGCAATCATAATGTGAACATGGAAGAAATCAGGCCCAAATGTTAATATGTTAGTGCTACCGTACCAATAGCAAATATTGTGAGCAATATTTTGGCAGAAGCGACCAATCAGCTGCTCTAAAAATGACTTTCCCCTGTTAAGGGTAGTATTCGTGAAGACAATAGCATTCTGATTAATTTCTTGTTTCTCAAAATTAATTTCTGATTTTAATTTGTGAACTTTATTCAAGTATTGAGTATCAATAGGATTAATCATCACCGTATTAGGGTGTGAGTTTACCAAGAAATAAGAACCAAATATAGCATCGCATTCCTTATTTTCTAACTCCAAGACAAAGGGTAAGGGTTGTTTAGGTACTTCTCCAGTCCAAACCCAAATCATTCCATACTTCTCATCTGTAGGCCAAGTTTTTAACCTAACGCTAATCGGCTCATTAAAACAGGGGATATCAACACAAAATCCTTGGTCATCAAACTTCCAATGATGGAAAAAACAACGTAGTTCGTTACCTTCAACTTTACCTGCTGCTAAATGAGCGCCCATGTGTGGACAGTAGGCATCAACGATCACTACTCTTTTATCTTTACCACGGTAAATTGCTAATTCTCTACCCAAAACTGTAACAGCCTTGACCTTCCCGACCCGGAGGTTTTTTGATGGCATCACCCAGTACCATCCCTCAACAAAACGCTCAGGATTGTTGAAAATTCTCGGTTTATGGTTTAAGATAACTTTCTGCAAATTAACATTCATTTTCAGAGTTTCACTTGAAGTGAAGCGGTTAATTTAGAAGTAACATGATAATCTCAAACAAACGGTTACTTTTATTACTAAGAAAGCTGGTGACAAAATTAATTAATGAAAATCTTTAGATTAAATATTCAACTAAACCGAAAAAATATCTGTATCTTGTCAATTTTTTTGTCAATTAAATAATGTTTAACATCATCAGGGCTTACGCAAGCAAAATTTGTCATTGCGACCGTAACGTAGTGAAGGGAAGCAATCGCAGAGTTTTAGGCGATTACGTTGCTATCGTACCCTGCGGGAAGGCTAACGCCAACTTAATGACGTAACTACGTGAATTTTGCGTAAGTCCTAATCATCTCTAGAGTAAATATGTCATAATAAGTACAATATTTGGGGAAATCTGCCGTGTTAACTCAGGATAAACATCTGTTTTTAATTGGTCAGGTAACAAATTTAAGCGGGATTCCGATCAGGACAATTCGCTATTACGAAAGTTTAGGTTTAATAGCATCTTCAGGACGCACAGAGGGAGGATTTCGCCAATTCTCAACAGATGTGCTGACTCGGTTAGCTTTCATTAAAAGGGCGCAAAGTTTAGGTCTAAGTTTAGAAGAAATTAAAGATATTCTTCAGGTACATGACCAAGGACAACCCCCCTGTGGTGAAATTAAAGAAAAGTTAGCAGAAAAACTTGCACAGATTGATAGCCAAATTACTCAACTGCTCACCTTACGCTCGGAAATCGGTGAATTACTTGACGGTTGGGACATCAACTCTGGGCAGCAAGAGGATACAATCTGCCCCATTATTCAGTAATATAATCTCCACCACATAACCCATGACAAAAGTTTGTAGTCGGGACTTCACTCCCGCAGAGGATGTTTGAAAAATATGATTAACATCTCAAATTCCCAAACTTAGTCCCTTCCCTACCTCTTTCTAGGGTGTGTTTTTAAACTATAAAAGTAGCAATGCAACCCAATGAAGCAAACTAGATAAGTAGCTCAAACTTAAAAAACTTAATACCCAGATACCCGACTTCTCTAAGAAGTCGGGTATCTATTTTTGGTGATGTTTTCAGCGTCTTTCTTATAAGAATTATTCTTCTGTTAAAAATTCTTGTTCCTCTAGGTAACGAATAGCTAATCCATCAACTACCTTAATTACTCCTTTCGTATAGGTAGCGGCGTTATGTGCGGCTCTCCACGCTGCCCAATTAGAAACAAAGCCTGTGAGGGTGACTCTGCCATTTTCTACTACGACGTTGACATCTTCAGCTTCTACAAAGGTATTATGCTCTAAGGCATTCTCAATGCTTCTGGCAATTTCCTCATCTTCAGGTCTCTTAGTAGGCACAACGGCTAGTTCATTGATAATATCAATTACCCCGGTAATCCCATAACCTAAATCTTCTACTTGAAATTTCTTCCAATAAGCATCTACTGTACCTCGTAAAGTCAACATTCCACCCATGACACTTACATCAATTTTATTGGCATCAATATCTGTGTCCCAAGTCAGAGCATTTGCCACATTTGAGGCGATTTCGTCATCTATAGGAACAGGAATTTCGTCAGGATATTTGACCTGTAAGTGATTAATTACCTCAATAATTCCCTGTATTTCTTTAGTATCTTGTTCTGCTATAGTTTTGGCTCGATAGCTAGGTACTGTTCCCCGTAAGGTGACTTTGGCATCATCAACAGTTACACCAACATTCGCTGCGTTCACACGGTCATCCCAGTGAAGTTTATCTACAACTTTAGCTTGGAGTTCTTCATCTGTTGCTATAGTCATAATTACACCTGTTTGGTTGTTTTGGTCTCATCTGTGCCAGCATGATAATATCAGATTTATCTTTTGAGTTATGTTTGCCACAGTCATTGCAGTCCCTGTGTAATACCTCACTTTAATCAGACAACAGGAGACGAAACATAACTACATCTGAGTGTAATTTACAGTGTTAAGTTCACAATCGAGCAAATATGATATTATTAATTTTACTATTAATTAAATTTGGGTTTGCTCTTTCCTGAGAGATGAATATAAAACTTTAATTTATATACTCCAGAAGGATGCTGTTGTAAAATTTAGGGATTAGCAAAAGGTAAATAATAATTGAAATTAGCGTATAGCGGTTATCAGTTATGTGAGATACAAGAACCCCTCCCCGCAAGCGAGGCTAAGGTGTACACACAAGTGATCTGATCCCCCTAAATCCCCCTTAAAAAGGGGGACTTTGATTCTAATTCCCCCCTTCTTCTCAAGGGGGGTTAGGGGGCAATACATTTCGGTTAAGGGATGTAGAGACGTTCCATGGAACGTCTCTACAAGGGTTTTCGGCTCCCGAATTTGCTTAACCGAACAGTATTGGGTTAGGGGGGATCGAAAAGCTGTTAGGCAAAACTTGATAAGACTTGTGTGTACACGGTAGCCGCAAGCGAGGAGGGGGCTATGATGTACTTCAATGAAAAAAATCAGCCCGCTCATGCGAGCTGAGTTTGTATAGCTATTGAGATACAGCTAGTGTTGCGTCAGGTACTGGGGTATACTCCTTGACAATTTCGCGGAATCTTTCCCCCTCAATGGTTTCTTCGTCTGCTAACAAATCAACTAAGTACTCTAAGGCAGCGCGGTTACTTTGCAACAGTTCTTTTGCTTCTAGGTAGCAATTGTTGACAATTTCGCGGACTTGGGAATCAATTTTGGCAGCAATTCTTTCAGAATAGTCTGGTTTATTCATCCAGTCTCTTCCCAAAAATACTTCGTTATTCTGAGTTTCTAAAGATAATAGACCTAAATCAGACATCCCGAACCGTGTCACCATTTGCCTGGCCATGTTGGTAACGTGTTGCAAGTCATTACTAGCGCCTGTGGTGACTTCTGGCTGTCCGAAAACGAAGTATTTTTGGGAAGAGACTGGATGAAT
>PWQB01000280.1 GCA_003556955.1 Nostocaceae cyanobacterium CSSed10_463m | reverse complement strand
TGTCGCCTTGCGACTCAGCAATCGCCGAGGACTAATTTTACTGGAGTGCGATCGCTGTAACATTCCATTTACCTATAGAATACATCAGGGGTTGGGATTGCTTCCCAAGGGTCGCAATGACACTGTGAGTTTTTGTCATTGCGTTCGCGTAGCGTCTCGTAGAGAGGAGGAACGACGAAGCAATCGCAATGGACTAATGTAACTGGAGTGCGATCGCTGTAAAATTCCATTTACTCGTAGAATACATAGGGGGTTGGGATTGCTTCCCGAAGGTCGCAATGACAGTTTATTTTTGCGATCGCAATGACAGGGTTAATAATTTACAATCCATCATATAAATCTTGCCATTCTTGATTCATGCTATTGACTAAATCAATTTTCTTTTGTCTAGAACCTGCTTTAATCTGTTTTTCTCTACTAATTGCGGTATAGGCATCTTCAAAAATTTCATAATAAACTAATTTAGTAATATTGTATTTCTTGGTAAATCCTTCTATGATTTTTTCTTTGTGTTCGTAAACTCTTCTTTGTAGATTGTTTGTCATGCCTGTATAAAGTACGGTATTATATTTATTAGTCATAATATATATGTAATATTGTTGGCTCATTTATTTAAGCAAATCCTTAAATGGTTCAATTTGTCGTAAACCTTCCTCACGACAATTATCATCAGTCTCTCCTTCTTCTAAACTAAATAATCTTTCTCGACAAAGGATTTGTAATAAAAGTGCTTGGCGTTGGCTTTCAGTTAAAATCCACTCGATATCTTCTTGAGGAAAGGGTTTTGGCGAACTCGCTATCAACTCTCGCGCTGCTTCTTCAGTTAAGGCTTCTATATATGCAATGTAACCAAAAATATTGAAAAAGGGTGAACTATGTCCTGTGTTATGTGCTAAATCAGTTGGTGATTTGGGGCTAGATAAAACAAATGCTAACTTTCCCCCTGTATGGTTTGTCGCCAATGACCGCAAACAGTCCCAAAAGGTATCATCTAACTCTGGACAACGTTCTAAACCTACGCCAATTTCATCTAATAAAATAACGGCGGGAAAAGATAAGTTTTCACTGACTACATTCATGAAATGGTCTAAATCGCAAGGTGTTGGCACTTGCATATTTAAGGATTCTAGGATGTGGTTTAATATTCCTTCTCGGCTTTGCATTCGTGTGTCTTGGAAGTCCACGAATACCCATTGGTAAGTTTCTGGATGAGGTAGCCAATCAGATTTTTGACCAGGACGTAATTGTTCTGTTGGGGTGGTGGTAATGTTTTTTATGTAGTGCAGTAGAGATGTTTTACCGCTACGCTTTTTACCGATAATGACAGCGTTTTGCAGAGGATAACGTTTGAGTAAATTAAACAGGCGCTTTAATTCTTTCTCGCGTCCAAAAAAGTAACGTGGTTGGGTGATGGGTGCGCCAGTGATGAATGGTGATGCTTCTCCGTTAGTTGGCTGAAGGTCTGATTCTTTGTATGCAATTGCTTGAAAATCTAAACCCAACTTATTACAGAGTTCTTCAAAATTCAGGTAATCAACAGGTTTGCCGTTGAGAAAGCTTTTAACAGTGCTTAGGCTAAATCCTGAATCAGTAGCCAATGACTGCTGGCTGGGATAATTATTACGCTGAAGTGCTGACTTCACTTTATCAATATATTTTGGATCTACCCGAAGCGATCGCCCCATTACTCCTACCCTAAAACTGCGACTATATCAGATTTTATGGCAAATATACAGTCTTAGTACCCATTGAGAGAATCAAATTTTTTACAACCTACAACTCAACCTCAAAACCAAGATATTCGTCTAAAAGTCAACTTATTACTCAACCCAGTTCTCAACCTTCTTCAGTTTTTAATGAGAATGTCAAAAGTTGAGGAGTGGAAATCGTGAAAAAAACAGTGGGAATTTTACCAATTACTTTATCACTTTGCGGTGTGATGATCTTTGGTATTGTGACTTACGCGGCTATTAATATGGCTAATGGTAAATACCGTGTTGAAATCAGAATCAATAAAGAAGGACTCCATATTAACTCAGACATTGATAAGAATCAATGCACACCAGCAAATGTGGCACAGAAAAAACTTAATGAATAATTAAGCAATTTTATCTGATTGCAAATATCGAGAGACTCAGATCCCCGACTTCTTCAAGAAGTCGGGGATCTATCTTTGTTTTCATAACTTTAAGTGTAGACATCGGTATTTTTTAACCCACATTACCCGCAGCTAAAACTTGTTCAACTGTCAGCGCAATTTTCGGGAAAGTTGCAGAGACAATTTGCTGATTTCCGCTAAACTCTTGTTCTTCATATAATCCTTCTTCCAATAATAAAATTGTAATTTTTGACTTGATGGGGTCTACAATCCAATATTCAGGAATCTCCAAGGCTGCATATTCAGAACGTTTGTGACGATAATCGCGTTTCACTGAATCAAGACTGACAACTTCTACTACTAATATCGGCGCAGTCTGACAAACAGCAGACTCATCCAGGAATTCCATTACCTGTTCAGTCGTTACAACATAAACATCAGATAATCTTGACTTCCGCCATCCTGTTCTCACCCCCGCCTCTTTAAAGCATAGCCAAGGCAAACTCAAACGCTTGATTTCTGCCTTAAAGTTATCCTGAATAAAGTCGGAAATTAGCAAATGTCTAAAAGTGGGTGGATTCATCAGTTCTAGTTTCCCATCCACCAGTTCATAACGGCTATCAGTTCCATTGTCATAAGTAAGATATTCTTCAAAAGAGTATAAACGCTCAGTTGTCTGTGTCATGGTGTAAACTCTAATAAAGGGATTTTTTTGAGGTAGTTCTCAAAAGATCATGAAGAATTCCCCATTGATTGGTAGTAGAGCGTGTGCGCTACTACTTCTATCAATAGCCTATTCCACTGTTACTGATTTTGCTAAATTGCGGGGCTGGTCAACATCCAAACCGCGACGCGCCGCAATATGATAAGCCAAAAG
>PWQB01000480.1 GCA_003556955.1 Nostocaceae cyanobacterium CSSed10_463m | reverse complement strand
TCTTCTAATAAAGTTAAATTAGGATTGGTTTCAGCTAGCCAAACGTAACGCAGCGCTAGAGCAAAAACTTCAGGATCAACTGTTCCTGGGGGCTGTTGTAACAAAGCACGGACTTCTAGCCCATAAGTAGGATTTACATCTGCGATCAGCATCACTTCCAAACTTTGGCGCTGCAAATCTGGGGGTAATTTGCTCAGTAAGGGTGCTAAAACTTGGGCTGCTCCTTGGGGATCAATTTGTGCTAAAAGGTCAATGCAAGAGCTTTTATCGGCAATGTTACCTTTTTCGGATAAAGCTTTGATTACGCCTTGATGGAAGAAACGCAAACCCACATTTGCGGCGCTCAGTTCTCCCCGTTCAGCACTTAATACTAACAGGTCAACGTAACGCGATCGCAATACCATAACTACTTTTAAACAAGCAGCTGCGATCAAAACGGTTTCTGCTACCAATACCCACTTCTGGATTGCTGGGGGTATAAACAGATTGGAAATAAAGACAGTTACCAGAATGATTATACCTGCCAACCCTGTGGCGATCGCTTCGGCTGTTCCCCCTGATAATGTCTGCGTGCGGCTGCGAATGCGTTCTGGTATCGGTTGGTACAGTACAGGGCCACTACTAACGACAAAGGTGTAGCGTAACAGTTCATCAGAGAATTTTAGCCCCACTAATCCCCAAAAGAAGCCTTGAGCTTGCAATACTGGGACTAAATTTAGTAAAGCGATCCCGGCCGGTAAGATAAAGCCCACAGCTATAGGTAACATTGCTGCTGTGATAAATACCCCAAAGCGTTCTGTGACTCGGCTGGAAATAAACCACTGAGTAATTAATTCACACAGTCCTACAATGCCACCAAACAGACCTAAAAAACTCGCTAATTCACGGCTATTTAAAGAAACGTTGAGTTCGCGTAGGTATTGAAAATCCACTAATAAGCCAATGATTTGCAACAGACCGACAAAAGCGAACAACTGCCATGTATAGCGCTTTAATGGAGCTTCCAGGCGGCGATGTCGGTTAGCTTGTTCATGGGGAATGACTCTTTGGGGAGCATCGGGAAAAGCGGCGCGATAGTGATGACTTAAATAAAATAGTATACCTGTACCTAAGATAATCACAGCACAGGCGATGAGAATCACTTGCTCTAGTTTGAGGAATTGCAGCATCCAAGGCAAACTAAAACCACTGATTACATCTGCTACTAGCAAACCACTGCTGACTAATGGATAGGTACGTTTAATTTCGCGGATATTAAATAATTGATTAGCAACAATAGAGGTATTGAGGTCATTAATTACATAAATTGCATCTACCCACAGCCGCAGCAGAAAGGCTAGGGCCACTGTCAGGAAGGAAATATGTATTCCCCCCCGTAAGGATACTATTAAGATTAATGGCAAGACCATACAAGGTGCGATCGCCACAATTACCCAACGCAATGGAAAAATCTTTTGCAGCCAAGAATAAACAACTACCAGCGCCATACTCATCACAGCACTAGCAATATACATCCAAGGCAGGGGGCCAGCCCCATATTCATCCAAAAACAGCGCCACCGTACTGTCTTCTGACCACCGCAAACCTACTGATACAGTTGTGTAAAAAGCAAACATTAACCAAGTTCGTTCGCCTTCTTCTGGCCGAAGATTTAACCACTGTAACAGTTGTGCTATAGCACCTTTATTTGCAGCCAACGAGTTATTTTTGAGTTCCATGCACTGCAAGCTACACTAGATGAGATTTTGAATCAGATAAACTATAAAATAAACGATTATTTCCCCTCATGTTCATTCCCCATAAACGGCAAAAATCCTGAGCCACTGAGTATTAGCTTTCCCACTCAGCGCTCAGGACTATCAGTTTTCCGGAAAATTCAACGACTTTGGGTCAGTTTGAAGTCTCAGTTAAAAATTATACTTGGTATCTGGAAAAATTGGTAAATTATTTTTTGGGGGAAATCAGCATCATCATATTTCTCCCTTCTTTTTTGGGTGCTTGCTGCAATTCACCAAGGGGTTCCAAATCCTTGGCCATGCGCTTGAGCAAATGCTCTGCTAAGTCACTGTGTTGAATTTCTCGACCCCGGAACATCACAGTTGCCTTGACTTTATCACCTTCTTTGAGGAAGCGCTCGGCTTGCTTAACACGCACATTATAATCGTGTTCTTCTATTTTATAGCGCATCTTCACTTCTTTTACGTCAGCCGTGTGCTGCTTTTTCCGGGCTTCCCGTGCCTTCTTCTCCTGCTCAAACTTGTACTTCCCGTAATCCATAATCCGGCAAACCGGGGGGTCAGCCTTGTCACTTAGCAATACTAGGTCTAGCTCTTTTTCTTCAGCTAGTTGTAGTGCTTCTTGTGGAGGCATAATTCCTAATTGCGCGCCATCAGTATCAATGACTCGAATCTTGGGAAAGCGGATGCGTTCGTTGATTTGGGGCAGATCGCGAGTTCGTTTTTTCTCAATCACAGGCATTATGATTATGGAAGCTCTTTAGTAGTTAAGATGTGGATTGAACTTGGTTTGCTTGGTCTTCTTTGGGATGCCTCAGAAGCACAATACTTAATGTAACTGAGGACTTAAGGTTGAGTCTATTCCTACAGCATAACTAATTCATGAATTAGTCGTCACCGTACTCTTTATTCTACTCACTCCCGCAGAATTTCTTTGCGATCGTTAATGTAAATTACATAACATAAAATATTAATTTTTATTTACATTTTTCATGAAATGTGACATTTATGGTAGAGACGTTCCGCCGGAACGTCTCTACAAAAGCCTCAAAATCCCAGTACCTTAGAGATATAGGTAATATAGTCACTTAGTCAAACCCGCCAAATTAAATTAATTCATACCCCCCTCCTCGCTTGCGGGGAGGGGCTGGGGGCTGACAGGTGTAGGTTTTTTACATTCTCGTGAGGGTAAGACAAGGTGGACAAGGAAGGATAGTAGACAAGGGAGGAAAACCGGAC
>PWQB01000409.1 GCA_003556955.1 Nostocaceae cyanobacterium CSSed10_463m | reverse complement strand
TCTGGCAACTTCAATACCATATTGTTCCAGAATCACGATGGGATTGGAACCTTCATTCATTTCAATACGTTTAACTAGCAAACCGCTAGACAGCTTTTGTCCCGCCTGTACATAGCGACTTGTATTCTCTGTGGGTACTTTAATAATCGCTTGGGGTTTTTGACCAATTAGCACCACACCAGTCACCATAACTGCCCTAGCTAACTCAGGTTCTGGTGGTGGTGGTAGCACAGACCCTAGAGTAGGACTAGGAACCACTGAGGGCAAAACTTCTGGTAGCACAGAGGCTGGTGTCGTAGGAATTGTGGGAGTGGAAAGAGCCGCACTGGGTGTTGGCTGTCTTGGGGCTGGAGGAGTAGGTAGGGGAGGTATTGCAGGAACAGTTCTCGCAGCTGGAGTTCTAGGTGCTGTAGCCATCGGCTGCCCGACAATTTGGGCAAACGGGTCATCCCGCCCTGTTGATACTATAAGTTGGCGCTCCTTGGCATTAGTGGATTGAATTAAGTTAGGAGTTGCAGTGACGTTTCTGGCTGTGTCTGAGGTAGACACCACGGGATTATTAAAGGATTCAACTTCTGCTGGCGACTGTGCTACTGGCGTTTGAGTTGGTTTAGGAGCCTCAGCTTCTGGTGTAGTGTCTCCGATAGTACATCCAGTGATTGTCAATGTTAAAAGAGCTACAAATGCAATTGAGTAATTTCTGTCCATTAGCCGTTCTCGAAAGCTATAGGAAAATTTACTTGTAAAAATTAGCAATGCCGATTTGTATATAAAGGCAAAAAATTTTTTCAAGTATGTTCTATTTATAACCTAATTTTGGAAATTTAATAGATGTCTTGATGAATGGAAAATTTCTAATAGTTCAATCTTCTGACGCACCCATCAGGTTTTTTAAAAGTCCTAACCCTTTTTTAACTCTGCGGGAAACTGTAACTACACTAATTCCTAAATGTTCCGCCACTTGTTTTTGAGTCAAATCATGTAAAAATACACATTCCAGCACTTCACGAGTACATTTTTCTAGCTGAAACAGTGCTTGTTGTAGACGAATTTGATCTTCTTGCGCCAGTTGAAAACTGCGGTAACGGGGATCAGGAACTAATTCACCTAGGCTGGTAGTTCCTTCTTCTCCATCCACAACTGGAACATCCAAGCTTAACGGGGCGCGATTGACCCATGCTAATTTAATTTCTTGCCATTCATTTACAGAAATATCCAATGCTGTGGCTAATTCAGAGTCGGTGGGTGGCCGATTATGTTTTTCGCGCCAAGCGCGTGTGACTCCGATGGCCTGCTGTTGTAGTGCCAAATAGCGGCGAGGAATTCGGACTGTAACGCCTTTATCTCGGAGATAGTGTTGAATTTCACCACGAATATATGGAATGGCAAAGGAACTAAAGGCGTGTCCCTTGGAAATTTCAAATTTCTCAATAGCCCGAATTAAACCCAAACAACCAACTTGGATCAAATCATCATAATTTTCACTACATTGATTGATCCAATAGTGGGCTTCTTTTCTTACTAGTCCGAAATTTAGGTTCACCAGCTTATTACGAACAATTTCTGATGGAGATTCATCATACTCTCGCAACAACTGCCAAATTTCATGCTTCAGTTCATTAGTGGCTGTAATAGGAGGCATAGCACGGGATTTGTTTATCAAAATAAACAGTGAATACCCGCTTAAAAAATTTGCGATTGCGAATTATTCAAGAAAAAATTAGCTAATTTTTTCCAGGCTAAAATTTGGTGCAAATGACAATTATTGTTTTTAACACCTAATTCAATGTTACAATCAAGCAAAATTTAAATAAGCGCAATTGGTATTGTGATTGTTATTGGCATTTTTTAATTTCTGTAGATTGTAAGACTACATATAAACAAAATATACAATTGGCACTGTATTTACAAACCGAGATTGTACTTAAATTTAGTAATTTCTTGGTAAATTTTCTGCTTAATTGCCAGTATTCGGCTAAATCCGTGAAAATAACTAGGTTTTCTTCTCCGTAAAAATACTAGTATTAGCAAAAAAAACCCATTTGTTCACTCTCAGTATGGAAACAAATGGGTAAATTTTTGTGATCAAAATTTAATGATTACAAAATCATTATTGGGTACTTAGGCGCGATTTGGTTCAACCCGCGCATAAAATAGACCCCGAATCTTGACTTCTTTAGGTTCGCCAGCCCCCAAATCAGTATCAGATGGTTGTTCGCTCTCGAAAGTACCAGCGATTTCACCACTAATGTTATCTACCTTAGCTACTTGCAAAGAAATGGTCCCATCAAGAGTTTCAATCCGTTTGACATTAGCACGGGTGAGTTCTTCGTCATCAGCTTGGGCAGGAAGAGCCACGGCATTATCATAGCCAGTGACGATACCACGACCTTTGGGATCTAAGAAAGAAGCACCACGATAGGAAGGAACCTTGAAAGTACCTTCAAAGTCCGTAGAAGTGTTGATACTGGTCAAACCAGGCTGCGTTTGAGAAACTAAATCTTTGATGGTGAAGAGAAAAGGTACTGATTCACCACCAGGAAGTTTGACGGTGATGGCTTGGAAGTCCAGACCATCAGCTTCTAAAAAGGTCAAGCTATTATCTGGGTTAACTTTTAAGTCGCCTTGTACTTGGTCGATGGTAGAAGTGTATCTGGTTAACAATTTACCAGGCACAAACTCTGCTACTTGCCGTTTATTGGCAGGTTCTTCTTTGACAAAGAAGTTGGTGGGTTCTAAGCAAAGTTCTTTGATGGCATAAGACTTACCTGATTCAATGGGAATGGAGCCACGGCTGGTTTCTGCCAGTTGGGGGCATTTGTTAGCCAGTCCAGTACCTCGAATTTGTTCGTAAGTAAGTAAATCCCTACTATTAGAAGAAGATGTGGGCGCATCACTGCAAGCAGTTAATAGCCCCAGGCATACAGCCAAGAATGCAACAATTAAAGCGCGATACCTCATGGTCAACCTCAATCT
>PWQB01000574.1 GCA_003556955.1 Nostocaceae cyanobacterium CSSed10_463m | reverse complement strand
CTAATGACTAATGACTAATGACTAATGACTAATGACTAATGACCAATGACTAATGACTAATGACAAATTGAGTGGATAAACTCTACTGGCTTGACCAAATTAAACTGCAAGACCGCACTCAAGTAGGTGACAAAGCATTTTACTTGAGTAAAATTATGCAGCGTGGCTATCCAGTAGTACCTGGTTTTGTGGTTTCCGCAGAAGTATTGCGACAATTTCTCGCATCTCTCAATAGTACATCCGCTTTAGTAGCAGATTTACCCTATTCTTCTTTGCATTTAGATGTCGCTAATTGGCGACAACTTCAGCAGGTAGCTGGTCTCTTACGTCAGGAAATCATGACAGGAACAGTACCAGAGCAATGGGTAAATCAAATTTTCGCCGCAGCGAGAGAATGGCAAAGTAGTTATATCATTTTGCGCCCCAGTTTGGCTTTATCGACCACAACGCCAGGGGGAGGAAATACGTCTGGGTTGTTGGATGCAATTTTTTGTCGCTGCGATCCAGAAGCGATCGCCTCAGCATTAAAACGCGCCTGGAGTCAATTATTTCGGGCGAGGAGTCTACTGTATTGGCGGCGGGTGGGAGTTAACCTGCAACAGATTAACTTCGCGTTATTGGTGCAACCAGTGGAAAATGCGATCGCTAGTGGTCTTCTCTATGCCCATTCTATGGCTACGCCACACAAACTATCAGGATGGACAATAGAAGCCACGAAGGGATTAGGAATAGCGCTTTCCCAAGGTCATGTACAGCCTGATGTCTATTACATCCAACCAGAGACAGGGGTAATACTAGAGCAACATCTAGGCAATAAAATGCTGGCGTATGGCTTTGCTCATGGCGCATCAGTGGATTCACCCCAATTAGTTGTCACAGCAGATCATCCTGATCTAGTGACTTATGTACTTGAAGAAGCCCAACAAAGGCAATACGCTTTATCAGAAGAATATCTGCAAAAAATTATCACTCTGGGGAATCAACTTGTGAGTGAAATAGGTGACAACTTTACTATTAAATGGACTATCTCTGATCAAACCCCAGATCCGGCTCTCTATCTAACTCAAGTTAGCCCTCCTCAATCTGCTATTCCCAATTTACAGTATGGCTACCCCACACCAGCTATGATTAAAGGCTTAGGAGCATCTGGGGGACGTGTGACAGGAACGGCTTACGTAATTACAGATATCCATAAAAAACCAGAAAAAATACACAAGGGAATAATTTTAGTAGCACCAACTATTACACCAGATTGGCTACCTTTTGTACAAGAAGTTACTGGTATAATCACAGACAGAGGTGGATTAACTAGTCATGGGGCAATTTTGTCCAGAGAATTGGGTATCCCGGCTGTAGTTAGCGCCACCGATGCTACATTCTTGATAAAAAACGGCGAGAGGTTACTTGTGGATGGCGATAGGGGCGAGGTTTATCGGATCAGAGGAGAAAAAGAGGGAGACACTCCAGCACTCAAGTCCCCAGAAGCAACTGTTCCCCCATCTCCCCATCCTCCTGTTGTTCCTCAGTTACCAATAATTTCTACGCCGTTGCTAATTAATCTGAGTCAGCCCAGGTTAATAGAATCAGCACAAGGTTTACCAGTGGATGGAGTGGGATTATTGCGTTCAGAATTAATGTTACTCAACATCCTGGAAGGAAAAGATCCCCACAGTTGGCTGGTTAGTGGTCGTCAAGCAGAATTGTTAGAAAAATGGACTGAGCAGATTATCCAATTTACTCGTGCTTTTGCACCCAGACCCATTTTTTATCGTTCTTTGGATTGGCGAACTGCTAGCAGCAGCGCTTCGCGATCGCATGAGTTACCATCAGCACAACAGGATCAATATTCTAGACAAAATTCCCCCTTGGGAGAGCGTGGTACATTTAGTTATGTATGCAATCCCGCCGTTTTTGAGTTGGAATTAACGGCTTTAGCAACTGTGCAGAAAGCTGGATACAGCAATATTAATTTATTGTTGCCTTTTGTTCGCAGTGTGGCAGAGTTTTCTTTTTGTCGGGGTAAAGTTGAGCAAGCTGGTTTAACTCAAGTACCGCAGTTTCAACTGTGGATGATGGCAGAAGTACCAAGTGTACTGTTTTTGCTACCAGAATATGTTAAAGCAGGTGTAGCCGGGATTTCCATTGGCACAAATGACCTCACCCAATTACTCTTAGGTGTAGATCGAGAACAAGGACAAATTACCAGAGTCCTAAATGAACGTCATCCGGCGGTCATGGGTGCGATCGCTCAATTAATTCAGATGGCGAAAACTGCGGGGATACCCTGTTCAATTTGTGGTCAAGCACCAGCAATTTATCCAGAAATTATTGATCAATTGGTAGCATGGGGCATTAGTTCTATTTCCGTAGAAATCGAAGCAGTGGAAAGAACTTATCAAGCGATCGCTCGTGCTGAACAACGCTTAATTTTAGCAGCAGCCAGAAAGCAACTTGAGGATTGTTGACTTTTGTCATTTCTTCAGTACCCTGTCCGTTGCTGTACCTTGAAGATGGGGACTTCCTCGTTAAGTTAAAATAAGAGTTTGGTTGAGGTGCATTGGCGTTATGAAAGTAGCCATTACTGGAGCAACGGGATTTGTCGGCAGTCGTCTGGTAGAAAGACTGCACAAGGAAGGTCATAGAATACTGGTGTTAACCCGTAACACTTCCTCTGCTCAAAGAGTTTTTCCCCCAGTGACTTTTCCTAATGTAGAAATTATTGCCTATACACCGACAGTATCGGGTTCCTGGCAAGATGCGATCGCTGGTTGTGATGGTGTAGTTAATCTCGCAGGAGAACCCATTGCTGAGGAACGCTGGACACCAGAACAAAAGCAGAAAATTCTTAATAGTCGCCAACTGGGTACACAAAAAATAGTGGAAGCTATAGCCAAAGCTGATCCTAAACCTTCTGTATTAGTTAATGCTTCGGCTATTGGCTACTATGGAACCAGTGAAACAGCGATGTTTAATGAAACGAGTTCACCCGGTAACGATTTTTTAGCTCAAGTCTGTCAAGCCTGGGAAGCAGAAGCACAAAAAGTTAAAAATGCTGGTGTGCGTCTTGTAATTCTGCGTTTAGGTATTGTGCTGGGAAATGGTGGTGCTTTGGGCAAAATGATTACACCTTTCAAACTTTTTGCAGGTGGACCCCTTGGTAGTGGTCGGCAGTGGTTATCATGGATTCACTTAGATGATTTAGTAAGCTTAATTGTGCAAGCTTTAATCAACCCAGAAATGTCAGGTGTATATAATGCCACTGCCCCCAATGCGGTGCGAATGGCAGGGTTAAGCCAAACTTTGGGACAAGTCATGCAACGTCCTTCTTGGTTACCTGTTCCTGGGTTTGCTCTCGAAGCTCTCTTAGGAGATGGGGCTATGGTAGTTTTAGAAGGTCAACAAGTTCTGCCTAAACGTACTCTAGAGTCAGGTTTTGAGTATGAATACCCTGATTTGCTGCCAGCTTTGTCACAAATTATTAGATAGGAGAAGAGAGGACTAAAGTCCTCACTACCAGCTTCTAGTCGGCTTGGAATTTGCGAGAAACCCAACTCACTAAACCGCTAAGAATAGCACCACCCATGAGGATGCCAATTGCGGGGTTAAACACAGGTTGCCAAAGTTGATGCCACAAATCTAAACCTAAGTTTACTCCCGCAGCATCACCAATGGCGGCGATCGCTAACCAACCAAAGCCAAATAAAACTAAGAAGACATCAGCAACTAAGACTAGGTTTAGCCAGTTTAATAATTTTTCCTTCATAATTTCTCAACTTGTGAGCAGACTAGTACAGCACGACGTAAATAAACAGACCATTCAAAATCGATGAAAAGCCCATTTTATAAGCTTTTTGACTTTTGACTTTTGACTTTTGACTTCCGCCTTGCGGTACTAGCCACTAAGGTTCACTTATTCAAATAGCCAGGTTTTAACTTTTGTCAAGCTTTGCCAATCTGGTTTTCGACTTAAACCGTCGGCAATGCTATCTTTAATTTCTGTTTCCCATTCTTCATTGACAAAAATTAACTGTTTAGCGAATTCAATATGTTCTCGCAAACCTTTTTGACCTGTTTCCAGCATAGACACCGCCAAGTTAATTCTAGCTTGTGGGTCTTGTGGATTTAACTTTACTGCCTTCTGTGCGGCTTTATAAGCCAGGTTGGGCTTGTTTTCTAGCAAATACAACCAAGATAAACAAATCCAAGCAGAACTTGTCTTCGGGGCGCGATCGCACACTTCTTTAAATACAGGTATTAAAGATTCTGCTGGTTCACCAGCTTTGTACCGTTCTAAACCTGTATCAAACAGGAATTCAACTGTTTGAGCCATAGTAAATCAGTTAATAGTTATATAGTCATGACTTAGCAGTCAGTCATCGATAGTAATTAACAAATGACGACCGACCACTGATCATATTACCAAAAAACTGGGTCTAAAGCCCCGTGCTTCAGGCACGGCTTTAATGCAGATAAAACGAGTCAGGTTAGTCCGTCGTGCCGTTAGCGTAGCTTGCGCGTAGCGCGTTGGGTATTATGTTCAATTTCTGATTAGTGCAGACAACAAAGTAGAGTCTCAACCCACTGGTAAAACCATTGGCTTGGATGTCGGCTTAAAAGAATTCTACACAGACAGCAATGGACATAGTGAACCTAACCCAAGGTTTTATCGCACAGGCGAGAAACGCCTGAAGTTTTATCAGCGTCGTGTTTCTCGGAAAAAGAAAGGCTCTATTAACCGCAAAAAAGCTATTAATAAGTTAGGGCGAGTACACCTCAAAATAAGTAGGCAACGTGAAGAACACGCTAAGAGAATAGCGCGTTGCGTAATCCAATCTCACGATTTGGTCGCCTATGTTCGCGAAGCGTGCGCGAAGCGCATAGATTTGAGGATTAAAAATTTAGTTAAAAATCACTGTCTCGCCAAATCTATTAATGATGCTGGTTGGTATCAATTCAGAAAATGGTTAGAGTATTTCTCTGTGAAGTTTGGCAGGATAACTGTTGCGGTCAATTCTGCCTACACTTCACAAGAATGCTCTAACTGTGGTGCAATTGTTAAAAAATCTCTATCAACAAGGACTCATGTTTGTGAATGTGGATTTGTGTTGGATAGAGATTGGAATGCTGCTATCAATATTCTGAAATTAGCCTTAAGTACGGTAGGGCATACCGGAACTTGGATATTAGATCCGTTCGCGAAGCGTGCCGGAGGCATTACGCTTCAGGAGATTCGACCTCTACTCATGCTGGAGAAATCCTGCATGAGCAAGTTGGGTCTATGAATGAAGAATCTCCGCACTTATAGGGCGGAGAGTGTCAAACTCCAAATGACTTACCGCAACCACAGGTCTGGGCTGCGTTGGGGTTAGTGAATTGGAAACCACCACCAATCATGGCATCGCTATAATCGAGCATTAAACCATAGAGGTATAATAAGCTTTTGCCATCGCAAACAATTTTGAAGCCATCGTAATCAAAAACTTCATCCTGTGGGGTGATCTTGCTGGTGTCTTCAAAGTCCATCATGTAAGACATTCCAGAACAACCACCTTGACGAACTCCTACTCTGAGGCATAATTCCTGTCCTTGCTTTTGTTGCAAGGATTTTACCTGAAGTAATGCTGATTCGCTCAGTTGAATTCCACGTTGTTGGGACTGAGTTGCTTGTGTCATGTTGCCGTTTCAACTCCTTAAGTGGTTTAACTTGTAACCGGGCGAGGTGTTTGATTACCCGTGGGTCACACTTTTTATTTTTGTTCTCATTCTAGCGATATTGAGATTATTAGTTGCCAAATTGTAAACACTCCGTTAAAGGCAGGCAAAACTTTTTATTCTAGAATTGAGAGACTTGGTGTGTTTAGGATTCTATATTTTTGGACTTTAAGCCTGACGGCAACCGCCAGTTGTAACCACTTTTCAGGTGTAGCCAGGAGGATTTTCTCCAAGACTACTTACTTCCCCATAGTTTACTGCCAAATTGCTTCTTTTTGACTAATCTACTTTATGACAAGTTTTAATCGCTCTACCAGTCGTCGGTTGAAGACATTAACTCAAATTCCTTCTGTATGGGAGGGCGATCGCCGTCCGATGTTATCATCACCAAATCAGGATGCAGAATTACAGTCTCAGGATGAATGTATTCTTTGGGTAGATGGTTCACAGGGTGTTGTTCGTGGAATGGACGTGGTATCTTCTGAAACAGGCCCAGAAGCAATTGTTCGCACTTTGATGCGGGCAATGGAACATCCTAATAGTCCTGGTAAACCCGCTAGACCCCAAAAGATTGTAGTCAAAGACCGGGAAATTCAGTTTTACTTGCGTGGTGTACTCCAAGATTTGGATATTACCATAGATTACGTTCCAGAATTACCCTTAATTGATGAGCTTTTTCGTGGGTTTACAGAAATTCTGGATAATCAAGTACCCGATTTACCTCCCCAGTATGCACAAGCACTGCACGATCAAGCCTTGGCTCTTTGGCGGTCTGCACCTTGGGAATTTTTAGAAGAACAGCAAATTTTATCAATAGAAATTAATCGCTGGGATGTGGGGACACTCTACGCCTCTATTATGGGGATGCTAGGGATAGAGTACGGAATTTTATTGTATCGCTCTGAGGATTCTCTCAAGCAGTTTCGAGCCGCAGTTCTAGAGGATGATGAATCCCAAGCACATTTAGAAGCAGCATTCCTCCAACAAGATTGTCTATTTCTGACTTTTGACCGTGAAGATGAGATGGACGAAGATGATATAGACGAAGATGAAGATTTAGCCGACCTGCCCCTATCGGAAATTGAGCCAACTTTTGGTAATATTCAT
This sequence comes from Nostocaceae cyanobacterium CSSed10_463m, assembly GCA_003556955.1. The sequence goes on along the minus strand of PWQB01000574.1, from coordinate 4,948 downwards.
CCTTTAGAAGGACTGCGCTCTGTTTTGTATGAAGAAGAGGCGCTGACAGTCCTTGTTGCTTTAGAAAGTCTCAGCCGTTTTATCCGCGATTATCACAGCCAGTTGAATAGCGAAACTTTTCCTCACCTGAGCCGTAGCTATCGCCTTTCTTTGCCAGAATCTGAGTCAGAATCAACTCAATCTTTATCTGTGACTGTCTCCACTATGCCGCAGTTAGCAGCAGAATTAGAGGAAATGGCAGGTTTTGATCTTCACGAAATGGATATGGAAGAGGAAGATTTATCTGATTTTCCTCCTTTGCGGGATGATTTGATCCCAGAAGATTCCTTTCTCAGCCTGGGAGTCATCTCGTGGGAAACCCTGGAATCTTTGCGTCAAGGCGTTCAAACTCATCAACCTGGTGAAATATCAAAAGTCGGTGACGGATTACCAGTGATTTTAATTCAAACCTCACGACCCAAGGCTAAAACTGTCATTGAAAATATTGTCGCCGCCGGTGGACTCAAGTCAATTTGTTTTAATCCAGGGACAGATCCTTTTGATGGCGATCGCTATGATTTGGGTTTGTTGCAAACTGAAGATGATGAGTTATTCTTATTCGGCGAATTTTTAGATGATGATCCTACTCATATAGAAGCCCGCAAAAAATGGAATCAGCGCTGTAAAAAGACCAAGGGCTACTGTGGCTTAATTATTGCCAAAGGACTCACAGGAGCCTCCCGTGGTAATCCTCAATTGCGAGATATGATGGCTTTGTTTGAGACGCGAGCGCTTTCACCTCAAGAATTAGGTCTGGGTACGCTCCAACTTATGCCAGAAATTTAACATCAGCGTAGCCGAACGAAAACAGGGGGAAGTATGAACTTCCCCCACCTGCTTACTTCTACGAGATGTCCGGGATAGCCGCCCCGCATCTGTTAACTGTTGACCGATGACTGTTAACCGTCAACCTTCAACCGTCAACGTGAAATCTTTAAAACCCTGTTCCCTATCCTCAATATATTTAGTGCATTATGTTTCTCTTGTGGAACCGGTATCTTGCCTAGTCTGGGGGGATCAGCAGCTTACCCCACAATATTTATGCTTATACACAAAATTAGCTATGTCACGGCAGTAAGTATGTCAGTGAACATCTATTCCACTATGGTAAGTCATGTAAAGTTATTTTAATTGACTGACTGGTAAGGGTTTTAGGGGTTCGTTAGTTCCAGATAGCGTAAAACCCTAATAACTTGCTAACTCACCACAAATTCCCTACACCCTAACCCCTAAGCCCAACACCCTATTCTTGACAGAGGCAAATCTTGAGATCATGCTTTAGAACTTTGGGGCGGATGATATTCGCTACTTTATCATAATTTCATAAAGTACGTGTAATATCATCTAATTTGCTTGACCATTTGAGGTAATTAAATTGCGTAAAAACCGTGGAATACTCCAGTAAAAAATCAACATATTTTAGTTTCTATCAATTCTACTTGCATAAAATTTTTCCAGAATTAAGTAAAACTTGAGAAATTATAGATGTTTTTTATGTTTTTTTTGTAAAGAATAAATTTTAGCTCAAATCAACACTTCATAAAGTTTATTTAAAGTATAAAATTCATGGTTATAATAGCCGTACAAGAAAAAAAATAAGTACGCATTCCTTGACAAGGAAACTTATTAACAAAGCAGATGGATCTGATTTCATGAGGCATATATTCATAAATTCTCACTAGCTCAACTTCCTATGGAGACAAAGTTCTAGGAAATTTATCAAGTCCGTGGGCAAATAAGGATGAAAAACAATCTTATGCGTCAAACCATTTCATGAAGATGATGAATAAAACCAATTTTGACTTTAAACAAGCTATTATCCACAGATAAAAAGAAAAATTCTCAGCTAATTTATCAAGAATGTCAGCCTTGGACAAACACCTTAGTGGTGTAACTGCATTTACCAGAGAGTGTGCGATATATCTATTGCCACAATGGTAATTCTATTTTTATATTTTATTGGGCAATGATCAACACTTTTGATAAAGATGAATTTTTTATCTCTTGTGACATTGCTTGTTTCTTGACACAAACTCTGATAATCTTATCCTCTTAATCTTGAGTTAATTGTTCTTTTTGATGGTGTTAACATACAGCAGATAGCATGATAATGACTAATAAAAAATGGGCCGTAAAACGTATAACTGTCAATTTAGCAACCAAAGAAGCGGAAAAACTCGAAAAATACTGTCAGCAAACGGGTAGACCTGCAACAGATGTAATTCGCGAACTGATTAGAGGGTTACCTGTATCAGATGACAACAAGGAAGCAAACAAGTGAAAATCTAGTTTTGCCAATAACTACCACTACCACTACTTGATTAGTGCCGAATTAGCTTTACAACTAAAGAGACGACCTTTGTGCGGCTTGCAGAAATTAAAGAAGATTTATGGATAAGACTAAGGCAATAATTAGCCAATTCCGACACCAACACAGTTACAATCTGTAAAGAAACTGAAAAGGTAAGATGGAATCATGCGTGTTGCAATAGTGGGTGCGGGACTGGCTGGGCTAGCAACCGCAGTAGATTTGGCTGATGCTGGTTGTGAAGTCCAAATTTTTGAGTCCCGTCCATTTGTTGGTGGTAAAGTCAGCAGTTGGGTTGATGATGACGGCAATCATATTGAAATGGGGTTGCACGTATTTTTTGGGTGCTACTACCAGCTATTTGATTTAATGGAAAAAGTAGGGGCTTTGTCCAATTTACGCCTGAAAGAACATACCCACACCTTTATTAATAAAGGAGGGCGCACTGGGACATTAGATTTTCGCTTCTTTACGGGTGCGCCTTTCAATGGATTAAAGGCATTTTTTACTACTTCTCAATTATCATTACAAGATAAACTACAAAATGCGATCGCCTTGGGTACTAGTCCCATAGTCCGGGGGTTGGTAGACTTTGACGGGGCAATGAAAACTATCCGCAGCTTAGATAAAGTTAGCTTTGCTCAATGGTTCCGCAGTCATGGTGGTAGTGAGGGTAGTATTAAACGAATGTGGAATCCCATTGCTTATGCTTTGGGATTTATTGATTGTGACAATATTTCTGCCCGTTGTATGTTGACAATCTTCCAGTTTTTTGCATCTAAAACTGAAGCTTCAATTATGCGAATGCTGGAAGGTTCCCCTAATGAGTATTTGCACCAGCCTATCCTGAAATATTTAGAAGCTAGAGGAACTCAAATTCATACCCGTCGCCAAGTCCGGGAAATTCAATTTACCGAATCAGGCGAGAAAACTCACGTCACTGGTATAGCAGTTGCTGAAGGTGACACCACAGAAATTATTACGGCTGATGCTTACGTTTTTGCTTGTGATGTCCCAGGCATTCAGCGAATTTTACCCCAAGAGTGGCGTAAGTGGTCAGAATTTGACAATATTTATAAGTTGGATGCTGTACCAGTCGCCACAGTACAGCTAAGATTTGATGGCTGGGTGACAGAACTGCAAGATGAAGCGCAACGCAAACAGCTAAATCATGCGGCAGGGATAGATAATTTACTCTATACCGCCGATGCTGATTTTTCTTGTTTCGCTGATTTGGCTTTGGCTAGTCCCAGTGATTATTATCGCCCAGGAGAAGGATCATTGTTACAGCTAGTACTCACACCTGGAGATCCTTTTATTAAACAAAGTAATGAGGCGATCGCGCAACACGTACTTAAACAAGTTCATGAACTGTTCCCCTCATCCAGAGAACTGAATATGACTTGGTATAGTGTCGTGAAACTCGCTAAATCACTTTACCGGGAAGCACCAGGAATGGACCCTTACCGTCCTAACCAAAAAACTCCAGTGGATAATTTCTTTTTAGCCGGTAGTTACACTCAGCAAGATTACATTGACAGCATGGAAGGAGCAACTATATCTGGACGGCGTGCGGCAAAAGTAATTTTAGAGAATGTCAAGAAATAACCAACCGCACTAAGCACACAAACCAAGGAAAGGAAGAAGAAAATGGCAGAGTGGTTAGAGCATAGTGTGCAGATTGAAGTAGAAGCTCCCATAGAATTAGTATGGGGTCTTTGGTCTGATTTAGAGCAAATGCCCCGTTGGATGAAGTGGATTGATTCGGTGAAGATTTCGCCAGAAAATCCCGATATATCTCTATGGAAACTCAGCACTAATGGTCTGGAATTTAAATGGCAATCCCGGATGCTGAAAGTTATCAAACAGCAAATTATTCAATGGGAATCTGTTGATGGTTTACCGAATCAGGGAGCCATTCGCTTTTATGATCGCCACGGTAGTAGCATTGTTAAAATGACTATTTCCTATGCTATTCCGGGGCTGATTGGCAAAATTATGGATAATTTGTTTTTAGGTAGGGTAGTTGAGTCTACTATTCAAGCTGACTTAGAAAGGTTTAAAGAATATGCTTTGAATGTTAAGTCGAATAGCTAAAACATTTGTCTCACTACCCTCGGTAATCTAAACTATGCGGCGTTACCGAAAATAGTGGGTTTAAAGCCCCGTCCACTTCGGCAAGCTCAGTGCGCCGCTTTTAGGACGGCTTTTTATTTGAGCATTTCATTTTTTTATCTTTCATTCTAGTGTTAGGTAAATATAATGTATAACGTCGCCAGGAGGTGATAAAAATGTTTAACCTGACCTACGAGTTTAAACTCAAACCAACTCGAAAACAATCAAATACTTTTGAGCAATGGCTTGAAATTAATCGTCGAGTCTATAACTATGCTTTGCGTGAACGTAAAGATTGGTATCAGTCTCGCAGTTGTCAGGTTAATGCTTGTTCCCTCCGATGTGAATACATCATTCAGTCCGATACTCCCCGTCCCACCTACGCTAGTCAATGCAAATCCTTAACCGAAGCCAAAAGGACTAATCCTGATCTAAAATCGGTTCAATCTCAGGTCTTGCAACAAACGTTAAAACGAGTTGAAAACG
>PWQB01000059.1 GCA_003556955.1 Nostocaceae cyanobacterium CSSed10_463m | reverse complement strand
AGTCCCTTAGACATAATCGAATTTAGCTTTACCACGCGTGGCGTAAACCAACTGAAGACACTCTTGAAAATCATCGCCTTCCCAAGTTCTGGCGTGTCTCAGAATAGAACGCCCGGAAGCTGGACGATAGGGTGCTTGAGAATTTTCTGTTGAATTGGATTCTGGTAGTCGCTGGATATCTTCTGATTTAATTGGTGAGACAGATGTATCTTTTTTGTCTGCTTCTTGCTTAGTCTTGAGAAAGCGCAAAAAGTCTAGAGTTTCTTCTAGAAGAGAGTCTGGGGAAGATTCAATTTCTTGGAAAAGGCGTTTTTTAATAGTCATAAAGGTATCGATTAAACTATAGTTAAATTTACAATATCTTCGGATTGCATTTAAATTTATTCTATCAATCCCACAAAACTATATTGTTCTCTCTCCCAGAAAACATCGTATGAAATTAATAATTCTTTTTGATTCTTCTGGTTCTGACTCAAAAGCACTCTTAACGAGTTGACTGGCTACAACTTGATCATCATCAAGATTTAAAAATTTTGCTGCTTCATAAAATTCATTATGTTTACCAGCCCTAGATGCTGAATCTAACATTTCATCTACGTCAGCATTCGATATTTGAAATTCTCGGTCAAATCTTTCATAAAATTTCTCTCTACTTTTGGGTTGAATAATCCATGATTCAGGCCAATCATTTCCCGGTAGAAATATCAGACGTTTTTCTACCCACTCTTTAGCCTCTTCTTTTTCCGTATCATTAAGTTTTTCCAGACTGTTTAAAAATTGCCTAATATGCTCAGATTTTTTCGATTCTTGATCACCGTCAAGAAGCACACAGATTTCTATGATTCCATCTTGCTTGTGTATATTTTCTTTATATTTAGCACCAAGATGTCGCATAACTGCTGTTGCTGAACCAATAGGTAAAACTTTTGTGCGTGAGCGTAACTCTTTATCTAGAACTGTTTCTAATATTAATTTAGCTGCTTTGTCTTCTACTATAATTTCTAACTCAACATTTGGACGACCAGAAAGTTTTCCAGTTGCATAAGCTGGAGAAATTCCTGGTATGATATTAGTCTGATCACCAATGCGTTCAATAAAAATCCTACCTTCTGGTGGTAATGACTCGATAATCCGAGAAGAATGAGTTGTACAAATAATTTGAAACTTACGTTTTTCACATATTTTCTTCAATTCTTCAATTAAGTTTTCTTGTGCCTTATCATGAAGACCCAATTCTATCTCATCTATCAAAATAAGTGACCCATCTGGGCATTCGTTGATTATTGAAAATAACTCAAATAAAGAGTGTTCACCCGCTCCCATATTGAAGCCTGAATAGACCTTCAAATCTTTCTTAGCCACAATAGGCAAACGATATCTTCCATATCGACTATAGCTAAAACTTGTATAGTCAGTACCAAGAATTTTGCCTACATTTTCACGAACACTATTTTCCCATCCGTTGTCTGTTTCTGGCTCGAACCTACCTTTATAGCTTTTAGATACACTTCTTTCCGCATGTGGCACAATACGCTCAACACCAAGAAATACAACAGTACGTTCAACCCTTGAATCATAGTTATTCCATCGACTTCCAGCCTTCTTCCGGCGTACCTGCCAACCTGGACGAGCCTTATTCTTATTACGCTTTGTAATTCTCCAATTGTTGTGAAGAAATTGATACGAAATTGCTATATCACCAAGTGCTGCTTCCTCTTTTGTCTGGATAAAGAAATCTGAAAATGTATAGTAGGAATATTTTCTCCCAGGCAACTTAAAGCCATTGGACTGGTTGTGAAATGCACAGGCTGATAAAGCGAGAACTGTAGTTTTACAAGAACCATTCCGTCCAGCAATGGCTGTAATTGGATAATGAAAGTCAATAGTAACTCCCTTCAGACCACGTATCTGACCATGTAAAACTTTGATTGTGAGCAGGGTTGCACGGGAAGTATCATTGGGAAACCATTTGAGGTTTTTATTATCCAAATTGGAGTAGACGTACACCATTTTGCAAGTATCAGTCAAGGGTTATGTTTAGGTAGTCTAGCACAATAAAATTTTTAAGCAGTATAAATTATAGCTACGAATATTAGTTTTTGCTTTTACAGTAGTGTTCATATATTTAGACTAAACCCTTGTTTCCAGTATTTCTTCCTTTGCGTCTTTGCGCCTTTGCGTGAGTCAAAAAAGATGTAGTTCATGTACCGAAGAATAGCTGTCAATGGAGAAAGGAGAAAAGCTAGCTATGCATTTCTCCTTTGCTTTATTAAAAAAAGGTAATTAACCCAGTGCTGAGAGCAAATCACTATGCGCCTTTGCCAACGCCTCCGGTAACTTACTCGCATCACGTCCGCCGGCTTGGGCTAAGTTTGGTCTCCCACCACCGCCACCGCCGCAAATCTTCGCTACAGCACCGACAAATTTACCGGCTTGCAGTCCCTTTTTATTCACCTCTGCACTGAAGGCTGCAACTATACTCACTTTCCCAGCTTCCGGAACCGAACCCAGCACCACTGCACCGTTACCGATTTTTTGCAGTAACCTTTCCGCCGCAGTTTTCAATGATTCTGGGTCAACGTCTTCCATTTGCGCCACCAAAATTTGATACTCGCCTACAGATTCTACTGTTTGCAGCAAACTGTCTGATTTAGCGATCGCCAATTGTGATTTCAGTGTTGCTAATTGTTTCTCACTATTTCTCAGTTCAGTTTGCAGAGTAGTAATTCTCTCTGGTAATTCTTCCGGTTTAACCTTAAAGCGATCGCACAAATCTTTAACTACTATATCCCGAACATTGAGATAATCCAATATCGCCGGGCCAGATACAGCCTCAATCCGTCGCACCCCAGAAGCTACACCCGCCTCAGAGATAATCTTAAAGATGCCGATTTCCGCAGTATTACTAACATGAGTTCCACCGCAGAGTTCCATTGAGACGCTAGGAAAGTCAATCACTCGCACTTCTTCACCGTATTTT
>PWQB01000401.1 GCA_003556955.1 Nostocaceae cyanobacterium CSSed10_463m | reverse complement strand
CTTAGACGAAGCCACAAGCCACTTGGATTCCGAATCTGAGCGCATCATTCAAAATAACCTGAAAACCATACTCCAAGGGCGCACCAGCCTAATTATTGCCCATCGCCTGTCCACAGTGCGCCATGCTGACCTGATCCTAGTTTTAGATCGAGGCTTACTCGTCGAAAGCGGAACTCACGATGAATTAATCGAGAGAAAAGGTCATTACTTCTATCTCAACCAACAACAACTGGCTCAAACAGTCCAAACAGCCTGAAGAAGAGGCAGGGGGGCAGGGAGCAGGGAGCAGGGGGGAAGAAAATTCTCCATCTCAATCCCCAACTTGCACTGAGCGACTTGTACTGAGCGAAGTCGAAGTAAGCCGAAGTGTCCCCAATCCCCTATCCTCCACTTAGAAGAAAGGGGTGATTTCCCCCTACCTTTTAGTCGAAAACCTGGGAAATTTTCAATTGAAAAAAGGATTAGGGACTAATCAATTCAAAATTCAAAATTCAAAATTCAAAGTTCAAAACATAGAGTTTTAATTACGAATTACGAATTACGAATTACGTCCCAAGTCCCAGAAAATAAACTGTTGAATTAATTATGCCAAATCCATCTCAACATTTATCATCTGTACTTGCTGTACCACAGCAAGACCAAAATAACCAGGTTGAAAACTCTAGTGCTGTTGTTGATCATCAGACACAGATAGAAAAAGAAGCCAATGATTGGTTTTACGGCACAGAAGAACTGCTAGATGCTTTACCAAGGCTCTGGACACGTTCCATGCTGTACTTCCTCATAGTATTTACCTCTATTCTGTTACCTTGGTCGATGCTGACCAAAATTGATGAAACCGGCAGCGCTAGAGGGCGTTTAGAACCTAAAGGCTCGACGCATCAATTAGGAATTCCAGTTCCTGGTACTGTGAGAGCTGTCAATGTTCAAGAAGGGGCGATGGTCACAGCTGGACAGGTTTTGCTGGAATTAGATTCTGATGTGCTAGAAAAAGAATTGCAACAACGACAGACACAACTACAAGCATTAAGCGATCGCCAAGCACAATTAAAGCTACTAAAAAACCAATTGATGCTGGCGATTAATATCCAAGAACAACAAAATCAAGCCCAAGAATTAGAAAAAATGTCTCAAGTCAATCAGGCGCAGCAAAACCTGGATGCGAGACAAAGTGCTTCTCACTTACAAAGGTTAGAAAGACAAGCTTTAGTTGAACAGGCTCGACAGAATATTAATTCTACCCAGACGACTGAAAAGTTAGTCAATAGTCGTTTTAATAGAGATGTAGCCGAAGTTGCACGTTTTCGTGAACTATACGAGCAGGGTGCAATTCCGCAAATCCAACTTGTGGAACTAGAAAAGACAGCAGAGGAAAGCCAGCGCTTGCACTTACAAGCACAATCTGATGTCACTCAAGCGCAATTGCGTTTAAGAGAAGAAATGAGCCGCTATCAGGCCACTGTGGGTCAAGTTGAAGCAGACATTGAGCAAGCAAAACTCCGCCTACAAGAACAGCAAAGTAGCTATAAAAGCGTTGTCCAAGCGGGTAAATTAGCATTACTCAGAAGCCAGGAACAATTCAAAGATATGGAAACGCAAATTAGCAACTTGAATTCAGAAATTAGTCAAACCCAGAGCCAGATAGGGTCTTTGCAAATTCAGCTACAACAACGCATAGTGCGATCGCCTATAGATGGCATAGTATTTGAGTTACCCGTCAGTAGACCAGGGCCTGTAGTAGACCCAGGACAAATAGTTGCTCAAATTGCGCCTCAAAATAGTACATTGATTCTCAGAGCGCAGATACCCAGTCAAAACAGTGGTTTCTTGGAGAAGGGAATGCCAGTTAAAATCAAGTTTGATGCCTATCCTTACCAAGATTATGGCGTGATGGAAGGGCGTGTAAGTTGGATTTCACCTAACTCCAGAGTTCAGTCTAGCAACCAAGGCAGTATAGACGTTTTTGATTTAGATATCACCCTAGATCAGCCTTATATACAAGCTGCTAACCAACGCGTTGCTTTAACCCCTGGTCAAACAGCCACCGCAGAGGTAGTTATCCGTCAGCGTCGAGTCATTGATTTCATTTTAGACCCCTTCAAGAGATTGCAACAAGGCGGTCTACAACTTTAGATAGCTAATTTCGGGACAAAAAATTTAGGTTGGGTTGACGTAAGGAAACCCAACATCTTTACCAGCAATAGGCGCAAAATATTTGAGATTAATAATTTCCTCTATTTTTGAGATTTTTATAATTTATAAAATAGGGGGTATTTCTCATTAATTTAATCACCGAAACAACAAGAAAACAATCACCCTTTAAAGTCCATTAATTAAAATATTAAAACTATCATTAGATAGAGACACTAAAGACTATATCAAGCAAAGATGTTAAATAAGATAGTGACTTAACCAGTCAAAAAACTAATTTTAATTAGTTACTGAACCGGAGGATTTTAATGATGGCTGATATTTTAAAAATTTCGTCTGAAGACATTATTTATTATATAAGAATGGCTTGCCAAATTCCGGGAATATTAGAAGCGATCGCTACTCAAAAAATTATTGCAGAAGCCGCAGATAAAGCAGGCATTCAAATCACAACAGAAGAACTGCAAACAGCAGCAGATAATCTTCGTTTAGCTAACCGACTACTCAAAGCCGAAGATACTTGGGCTTGGTTAGAAAAACATCATCTTTCCCTAGATGACTTAGAAGAAATAGCCAAAATTAACCTCACATCTTCCAAATTAGCTAATCATTTATTTGCAGACCAAATCGAACCATTCTTTTATGCACACCAACCCAAATATTTTGGCGCAGTCACCTATGAAGTTATCTTAGATGATGAAGACTTAGCCTTAGAGCTATTTTATGCCCTCCAAGAAGGCGAAATCAGCTTTCAAGAAATCGCCCGTCAATACATCCAAAATCCCGAAATCCGTCGCTCTGGTGGTTATCAGGGAATCCGCCGCCGTACCG
>PWQB01000589.1 GCA_003556955.1 Nostocaceae cyanobacterium CSSed10_463m | reverse complement strand
TAATCAAATTACCATTTATGAAGCTGCTGCTGACCCCAGTTCTTTGGTAATTATGATTATTTTTATCGGGTTTTTGATTCCGGTGATGTTGTTTTATAACCTTTACCAGTACATTGTGTTTCGCGGTAAGGTGACTGGGGGAGAATATGGGGAATAATTGACTTTTTTGTAATTTTTACCAAAGTTTTGTAGAGAGGTTTTCTGCAATTTCTCTACATTATTTCTTGGTGATATTTCTTAAGTGGTGATGAATCCCGCAGTAATTTTACTACTATATCACTTGTTAACTGCTGCTGCAGCTTGGGAATTATCAAAAATACTATTTATCTTAGATGCAATTAAATTTGTAGGAAACATAATTCCTGGTTTTTTATTAAGAGATTGCAGAGTTTTAAAGACTCTATCCCAGAAGCTATGAATACCATAGTTACCGTGAAAGTTTGTATGATGAAGATCATGGAAATCTGAAGGTATGAAAAATATTGATAACGAACTATGACCTTCTAAATTATAAATGTTACCGATTAAAGTCCATGCACACAGTTGAGTAATATCATACCCAAATATAAAAATAGGTAAAATATCTGTGACAGTTACAATAATATATTCTATAAAACTCTTATGTCCAGCTACAAAACTTGATGAGTCTTTAAATTCATGATGTTTAAGATGGATTTTTATCAAGGATTTTGTATGTAATAGTCTATGGCAAATATAGAAACAGAAATCAGCCACGACTATTCTCATAAAAAACCATCCCAAATTTAAAAATAAACTATTACCTCGATCAACTTGTGGCGCTAAATATAGTATTATTAATGCGGCAATGAAGGCTTTTATTTCTCCTGTAATTATCCCTTTTAATGTAAAATTAGGAAATGATTGCTTTTTTAATTTTTTGACTCTTACAGTTAGTTTTTCAGTCCAAATATTGTTAGTTTTGATAAATTTTTCAATCAAAATCCCAATAACATAGAATGAGATAGAACCAACCAACCAGTATAATACAACTTGGCTAATGAGATTAAGTTGTAACTTATTTAATACTAAATAAAATACCTGCTGCAAAATTGTACAGGTAATAGCTATTTTGAGATAAAATTCCATCTCAAAACACAAATCAAGCAATAATTTCAACAAATTTTGCATAGTTGTAACCAGAAATGTTTAATCTTGCAATACAAGTTTAGATAGTTGAAGATATTCGTTTTTTAGAGGAAACAAAAATACAAAGGAGGTTTCCGTCCCCTGGCGGGGAATTGTTTATGGGTAATTTGATTTTTTGTGTTATTCTTTGGTAATTGAGAAAACCCAGAAATTTTAAATGGCTGAAAATAACGGAGTAAAGTAGCAAAGTTTCTTAATACAAAAACTCAAAAATAGGGCGAGTTACGTCCGACTTCAAGCCTGTGGACTGGATAATGCCGACATTACCAGGATGTTAGCGAAGCGTACGCAGCGCTAGCGAGTAAGCAGGAAGCTAACGTTTTAAGTCTTTGAGTAGATTTAAGCAAGTTTAGTTTAACGGTTTTGAGCATATCTGTTCTACTCTGTTTAACAGCTTCTGCGGAAGTCCCTATTCTCAGCAAAGCGGAATAGGGATGGATAGCAGGTAAACTGTGAGGTACATCCCTTGTGGGTGTCCCAACAGTTGACAATTATTTTCTGAATATACTTTATCATAAGTTATATATTCTGATAAAATAATAGAGCCAGGAGGTGATATTGAGTGTTGTACAAGGCTATACAGGTTCGTCTCTATCCCACAATTGAACAGCAAACACTACTAGCGCAAACATTCGGGTGTGCAAGATGGTGGTGGAACTATGCGCTAAATAAGTCAATTGAGACATATCAAGAAACTGGCAAAGGACTTAATCGTTCAGCACTCAATGCCTTACTTCCTGAACTCAAAACAGCAGAAGAGACTTGTTGGTTAGCTGAATGTTATAGCCAAATTTTACAGGCAACAACACTGAACTTAACCAGGGCATATAAAAACTTTTTTGAGAAAAGTGCAGGATTTCCTAAGTTCAAATCCAAGCATGGTAAACAGTCAATTCAATATCCTCAAAACGTGAAGATTGAGAATGGTAATGTCAAACTTCCAGGTGGTATTGGGATAGTCAAAGCCAAAATACATAGACCAATTGAGGGGACAATAAAGACTGTCACTGTGAGCAAAACCCCGTCTGGTAAATACTTAGCGTCTATCCTTACTGAAGTAGAAGGTGAACACCCGACTCAAACAGAAGGAAAGATTTATGGTGTTGACCTCGGTTTAAAACATTTCGCTGTGGTAACAGATGGCGATAAGGTTTCCAAATATGACAACCCTAAGCATATCACCAAGCACGAGAAAAACCTCAAACGTAAACAAAAGGAGAGTAATTCTAGGAATAAGTATCGCAAAGTAGTTGCCAAAGTGTACGAACGGGTGAGTAACTCCAGGCAAGATTTTCTACATAAACTGAGTTACAAGTTAGTCAGCGATAGCCAAGTTGTCATAGTAGAGAATCTTCATGTCAAAGGCATGGTACGTAATCACAATTTGGCGAAAGCAATATCTGATTGTGGATGGGGAACATTCACTAACTTTTTAGCCTACAAGTTAGAAGGTAAAGGCGGAAAGTTGAGTGAGATAGATAGATGGTTCCCCAGTTCTAAACTCTGTTCTCATTGTTTCTATCAGATGGATAAAATGCCACTAGATGTGAGAGAGTGGACTTGCCCTCACTGTGGCACTCATCATGACCGTGATGGAAATGCTGCGATAAATATTAGAGCAGAGGGAATCAGAATGCTAAAGGTGAGCCAGTGCGGTCTTGGGGTCTCCCCAGGTGGAGCAACTGGGTAACCCGTAAGGGCGGAAGGTGCAGCCGTCTCTGCTGTAGGAGGGGAGGTAAGACCAAAGATGGGACGATAGTCTCATTTGCGGCACTCGCCTGTGAGTACAGAAGCCTAAACCGAGCGCGTAAGCGGGTTTG
>PWQB01000110.1 GCA_003556955.1 Nostocaceae cyanobacterium CSSed10_463m | reverse complement strand
TATCCAATTAAAATCCAAACTCCCCTATTAGCTAACTTTTGCAGCAGAGTTAAAAATTCTTGATTGATAACAGCTTCATTCAAGCTAGGACAATATATGAGAATTTGCCGTTTAGCAGCATTTAAAACATCTTGAAAAACGGAAATAACTTCAGCATCGCCTAACTTTAAAGCGTCTTGGCTCAGTTTTTCTAGCCTAGATTCTATTTCGTCATTTTTATAATTTAGTGTAGCTTCCCGCTCCATATTCATGGATTCATGGGGTAATTTACATAAGGCTTGCCAAGGGATTTTTCCTTTATCTTGCAATACTTCCATGCGTTTGGATGCAGAGGCTAAAATTTGCTTACCGCTTCTAATTTGGATACTTAATTTATCTTCCACAGCATCGCAAATCACAAACAAAGATATATTTTTCCAAATGATTTGCGCCGGGGCGATAACCTTACAGCTAGTGACAATTTTCCCCAATTCGGGGACGTGAAAATCTAAACCTGACAACTGAATACATTTTTGTAACTTCTCAATTGATAAAGCAGATATATCATTAATTTTGCGAGCAATCTTGATAAAATCGGCTAAATCAGGTAGATTTAAAGGAGGATTATCCCAGGGTTCAGCATAAAATATCAGCTTGCCATCCAAAGCATCAGAAACAGCATATATTTGGATAGGATATGGTAGTTGTGGTACAGAACCTTGGGCGTAAAAATTCCGCCCTTCATCTGTAACTGTAATCGGCGATGTTGCGGATAAAGTTTGTAAAGCTTGCAAATTTGCAGTGGTACTGCGAACAAATATCGGATCAAGTCCTAATATAGCAGCTAATTCATCTTCTGTGGGTGGAGGTGTAAATTCAATTCCAGCCCGGATAATAAATTCTTCGAGAATATTAAATTCCCGTGGTTCTTGAATAGATAACTCTACAGGAGTTTGATGTAAACTATAACGAAATTCCCTAGCGGCTAAAACTGTTAAATTAGGGTTTTGCGTGGTAATTTCCTCTACTAAATTCCTGAGTTTGTCGTCAATAGGTTTAGCCGCAGCAGCGAGAAACATCAACAAAACCTCCTTGACTATTAACAGTATGAGAAATTTCTAAATACATCCCTCCGACTTTTCCCCCTTGACGGGTAAATAAATCGTGACAACCCACAATTACCAGTAATTCTTGGGCGCGAGAAAAGGCTACATTGACTCGTTCTGGTTTCTTCGCAAAACCCACATCACCTTGATGATTATTCCGCACCATACTTACTATTACCACAGGGCGTTCCATGCCTTGAAATCTATCCACAGTACCCGTACGAATTTCCAAAGAAGGAAACAGTTCCGGTTGTAAACGTTCTTCAATTCTTTTCAATTGTGCGCCATAGAATGTAATTACTGCAATTTCCTTTTTTGGTTCCCCTTTGGCAATTTTAGCAGCCCAAGTCTGCTCGAATTGCTGACATAGACGTTCAATAACATCAATTTCACGAGAATTAAAATAAGAAGTATTTTCTCGTTCTTCTTGAAATTCCTCTTCTCTGGGAATTTTCACCCAAACCAGATGATGATTTTTTTGAATAATTTCCCCGGTTAAATTGTGGGCGCGTTGGGTGTCGGGTAATAAAAGTCCACATTCTAGTTTACCCTGATAAAACTGATTAATCGCTCCCATAATAAAGGGGTGCATTCTATATTGTGTATTCAGCATTTGTTTGATGCTGTTATCAGCTGCTTCAAACTGAATTTTAAATAATGATTCTTCTAAAAATTGGAGTTCTGATTTTGTACTCCCCAGGGATTGGGCAACTTCTTCCACTGTGCTAGTATCAAGCATAGGTGGTAATTGTCGATGGTCGCCTACCATGACTAACTTTTTGCCTTTTAAAGCGGGAATGAGTAATTCTGGTGGAGTACATTTACTAACTTCATCGATGATGACGACATCAAAGGCTTTAAATTCTTGGGAAAAGTTGTAATTTGCAGCTTGTACGCAAGTGATACCCACAACGTTTGCGTTATCTAAATAAATGCGTCTTAAATCGTTGCGATCGCGCTCGGAGGGATTTTTGACTTTTGCAATCCAATCTTTGGTAAAATCTTGGTAGCGGCTGAGATAAGTTTCTTCTTCAGTGAGTTGATTTTGCCAAGCATCAAACTGAGTTTTTATCCGGTGTAGAAATTCCAGGTTAAATAAATCTGGATGGATATCTGCTGGCTGAAATTTCTCAGGTATGGTTTGCCAGAAATTTTCCCACCAATTTCTTGATAAAATTAAATCTTCACTTGGCTGTATTTCTGGTTGTTTATCTAATTTCTGCAATTGGGTTTGAAGTTTTTTGAGTTCTTTTTCAGCCAGGATATTTTCTTGTTCTATAATTTCTATTTGCTCATCTAAAGAGTTTTTGATATTTTCTAAGACTGGGAAAGGTGTAATTGCGGAAATTAAACTTTCTAAATTGCTAAGATGAGATACTCCAGCCTTTACCTGAGTTGCAAATTCTGAAGAATGTTCCCAGATTTTTGCTTGGTTTGTCAGATATTCTGTAACTAAGGCGCGTAATTTATCCGGGATATTTGGCTGCTGGTTAAGTAATTGCAAAATCTTGATAACTTGTTCTAGCTTTAAATTAGCTGCTGCAATTTGAGATGATGTAGCTGATATTTGCGCTTGGGTGGTTATTTGTTCCTCAATTGCAATTAATTTATCTTGGAGTATCTGTAACTGTTTGTCAGTTTCAACCTTAACTCTACCGATACATTGACGCGCATTTTCCAGGATATTTGCCAGTAAGTCTTCACTAACTTGTTTAATAGTAGAGTCAAGATTATTTAATTCCCAGAGTTTACCATAGGCTGTTTCTATTTTCCGCCAAAACGACTGAGTATTTTCCACCAGTAATTGGCGCTGACTTGGGTTCAGGAGTTGATAATTTTTGAACTCTTCATAGATTTTACGCCATTGAGTGCGATCGCTCGCTGATAGCACAATGGGAATTTGAC
>PWQB01000436.1 GCA_003556955.1 Nostocaceae cyanobacterium CSSed10_463m | reverse complement strand
GTAGGTTGGGTTGAGGCTTTGGGAAACCCAACTTTATCCCATATTTAGTTTGCTGCGTTGGGTTGCGCTGCGCTTAACCCAACCTACTTTTAGACTTTGAAAACACGCCCTAGCGGCTTCCCGTAGGGAATTCCACCTCCGTGGATTAATGAAAAAATGGGATTTTTAACCCGCGCAGGCGGGTTTCGTTTGGCTGGTTCCGCGACTTCTAGTCGCCAGGGCTGTAATAAATTAGACTTTTCAAACAACCTCTTAGGACTTTGGTGGTTTAAGGAAGGACTAAAGTCCTTACTACAAACAAATATTTACTCTGGGGGATAGGAATATTCTTTGACTTTATTACCGTTTACCAAATGTTCTGCAACAATAGTTTCAGCCACATCAGGAGTAACGCGAGTATACCAACTCCTATCCTCAGAATTAAATACCACTGGTCCCAACTTGCAAACCTCCAAACAGCCAGAAGTTCTCACCTCAATATCCAAACCTGCTTTTTCCACTGCTGATTTTAAAGCCTCAAAAGTAGGTTCCCATTTCCGAGAAGGAAGACAACGCCCAGAAGTACAAACCGAGATATAAGAACGCTTTAAAGGATTCTTAGTAAATGGTATAGGCTGATTTCCTAACACATATATTTCTCGCAATTGTTGATAAAGCACTAACTTATCTAAATTAGGTTTACCCTCTGGTAATAAATTCTCATCTTCCACAAAAGGATTAGGTAAAAATATAGTCATCACCTCTACATTTGCACCATTCCAAAATTTAATTCCCCAACTTCTGGGATTTCCTTCTGCATTAAAACGACGATAAAAAGCAGCCCGACTAACTTGACGCTGTTTTCTTAATTCCAAAGGGGTTTTACACTCTGGTCCCCCTAAACTCGCCTCAATACATAAGTGTAAATGCCAACCTTCAGCCGCTACCGTTAAATAACCATCGTAAAGAATACACAATTTAGGTGCAGCAGTAAATTCTAATTCTAATACACCACCTTCGGCAACATGACCTACTCCTACCTGATGCCAATTTTCCTGAAATAAGGTGTACAGCAATGATGATAAAACATCAGTATCGGCTGGAAAATCTTCATACTCAACTCTACCTCCTGAAAGCAGAGGTTCGGTTGTCATCAGATTTAATGGTGTTACCCAAGGATTAAATTGTGTCATGGTATTTACCAATTTTTACTAACTTTTCAGAATGTTGATCTTAAACCAACTTGAAAAACTCTACCTGCGTCAGGGAAACCCGCAAAAAGTTGATAGCGTTGGTTGAAAATATTATCTACACTACCACTAAGTACAAGGTTATCACTCAGAGAAATTCGCAGTTTAGTATCAAAGGTGGTATAACCTGACAAAAATTCTGTGTTGGTATTATTTGTGGGATAGCCACTGAGAGAACGCATGAGAAATTCTAAATATAAACCTTGAGCATTTTCATAAGAAATTCCTGCGTTTAAACTATTTGCACCTGCAAAGCGTAACTCTTTACCTACTTCTGCCGGATTGCTACTTTCTAAAATGCGCGGGTCATTCAGAGTATAATTGGCAAAGGCAAAAATATTCTTGGCGAGTTGCACATTCAAAGCTGCTTCAATTCCTCTGGTACGCACTAAGCCAATATTTTCAAATGAACCTATGGGAACACCAAAGTCAAACGCAATATTATCTGATATGGTATTTTGAAAAAATGTTAACCGTAGTAAACCAATATTACCGAGTTTCTGGTCAATGCCAATATCATAACTATCACCTTTTTCGGGTCGTAAATTGGGATTACCCACAAAAGTAGCACCTTCGGCAAATAATTGAAAAAGGGTCGGGACACGGAAATTTCTAATATAATTGGCTCTCAGGGTGGTAGAGTCAGAAACTGCTAGTCTTGCACCGATACTTGGTGATGTAAAGGAACCATTAGCTAAACTGTTAAAATCTTGGCGCAAACCTAAGTTGAGACCGAGGTTAGGTGTGACATCTACTTCATATCTAGCAAATAATGCTCCTTGACTAATACTGTCATCATAACTGACTGTGGTGATATTATTTGCAAAGTTTAAACTCGTATTAGTTGCGGCTACATTGCGGTAGTCAAAGCCATAAACTAAAATTTGATTGGGGGCTAATCTCCAACTGTGCTGGGTTTGAATACCGTAGGAAGTTTGTCTATTATCTCTTTGGTTTGTGGGACTGTCAAAGCGAATGTTAAGGAAGTCTGTGTAAATCTTCGCTGTTAATAAAGAATCATTTCCTTGTCCTAGCTGGGAGTTCCAAGTTAAGTCAGCTAAAACTTGGTCTGTGTATTTGCGATTGTTAGGAGTTAAGGAATTGAAAAATCCTTGACCAAATTGTGGTTCAGGAATTGCTACTCCTCCTGGTACGCCTTGATTTTTAGCTAAGTATAAAGTAGAAAGAGTTAAGGTGTTTCTATTCCCTAAATCTGCCTCTAATTTGACGTTAAAATTATTGAACAGAACATCATCGTTTTCCCTGGTTCCTGAAAAATTAGCTTCGGGAATGGAAAAAGGAAAATTATTTTGCGCCTGGGTACGGTTATAACCCACAACCCAAGATATATCTCCTTGTCTCCCGCTATTTTGAATGGTTTGCTGATTTAATCCATACGCGCCTAGAGTTACCCCAACTTCGGTGGTAATTCTTTCTGTGGGACGACGAGTAATAATGTTAATTACGCCCCCAATAGCATCGGAACCATACAAAGTAGAACCACCACCGGGTAAAACTTCTACTCTTTCTACATTGTTGGTGGTAATTTCTGAAAGGTCAAAACCGCTAGTACCTAAATTATTGATTGGTCTACCATCTAATAATATTAAAACTTGTCCAGAGTTAGAACCGCGAATAAATTGACCACTTAAAGCACCAACTCCTGTCCCCACTGTCCCATCACCTAAAACACCGGGGAGAAATCGCAGCGCTTCTTTAACTGTTCGCGCCCCTCTAGCTTCAATTTCTTCTTGGATAATTAC
>PWQB01000756.1 GCA_003556955.1 Nostocaceae cyanobacterium CSSed10_463m | reverse complement strand
CCCAACCCCCTCCCCGCAAGCGAGGAGGGGGCTATAATACACTTCATTTGATGAAGATTTATCTTGAGTGTACAGCTTGTTCTCTGTCTCTTTTATATAGTGGTTCTAATTGCATAACTAACTCCCTATCATCTGCTTCTAAATTTAAGTATAAAAGCGTAATTCCCTAGTTTATAGCAATATAGCGCCTCTGTAATTTTACGATGGTTGTTAAAGTTTGTGCAAAATGCTATACAAACTATTCTTCTGTTTGCTAAAATATGATAAATATAAATAAACTTGCCAAAAAGCACTAAAAATAAGCATGGCAGAGAAAGAATATGTATAACTTACCAAATGCGGATAATTTAAATATTTCAGCATTAGCAGGACTATTTGATTCCACTACTAACTCTTATAAATACCTTTATTTTTTATCATTATTAGATATTATAAAACGAAGTAATTTCGATAATTCATCATCAATTAGCTTTCGTACAATTATTGTTGAGATGTTAGCCAATGCTTGGTATCCTCACAAATATTTTAAACTTTCTTTCGGAATACAAGACCAAATTGCTAATAAATTAGATGCTCTTGAATTAGAAATTACAGAACCGATTTTAAAATTTAGAGACACAGATAAGAAACTTTTACGTACAACTATTAATAATCAAAATATTGATGATATCGTTAATTATATTGGTCGTTATGTTCCTTATCGTTTAATTCGTCCTTTCTTTACTCAAGATACTAGAGGATTAAAAGATTATGACGTTAATCCAGCTATCATTAATTTATCTAATAATCAATTCGATACACAAAAGCCTTTATATTGCTTTAACGCTGAAAATAATAAAGATTGTAACGCCATTGTTCTACACCCAGAATGGATTCAATATTTAAAGGAAAATTATATCATAGTTAGGGGCTGGGCATCTTGGGAATGGTTAAATTATATGCAGCAACGAAATCCTAGTATTCCCAATGTGGTTAATAAATTATTTATGCCACAACAAAGAGATTCTTTAGCAAATCAAACCCAATATTGGAAAACTATTTTATACCATCAGGATATTAAATGTATTTATTCTCAAGTTCAATTAAATAAGGATGAAATATCATTAGATCATTATTTGCCTTGGTCATTTGTTGCTCATGATCAACTATGGAATTTAATCCCAACTACAAAATCTGTTAATTCTTCTAAATCTAATAATTTACCATCTCAAAAATATTTTTCTGATTTTGTGGAATTACAGTATGTAGGTTTAAATATTTCTTATAAAAATATATCTAAAAATCAATGGTTAAAATATACTGAGCCATTTGTATCTGAATTAAAAGTTAGTCAAGCTGATGATTTATTAAATTTAGAAATTCTAACTAATGCTTATGAAAGAACTATTCAACCATTAAGTTCTTTAGCAAATATTCAAGGCTTTAGTGCTAATTGGGTTTACAGGTAAAACTCGTACTGCAATGAATATTATTGCAGACCATCACCGCCTTACTGGGTTTAACCGCTACACCCGGACGCACTTGGGCTGATATTAACACTGATGCACAACTAGCGAAATTCTTCGCCCAACAGAAAGTTACTTTAGAAATTCCAGGTTATGACAACCCTATAGATTATCTGGTCGAGCAACAATACCTAGCTCAAGCTAACTATCGCTCCTTATTCTACGAAAGCGGTATTGAACTCAGTCCCCAAGACCTGAATCGGATTAATACAGAGTTAGATATTCCCCAATATATTCTCCATTGGTTAGCTGAAGACGAACAACGCAACCTCCGCATTATCCTGGAACTCGAATCACTCGCCCAACATCATCAACGCATTATTGTTTTTAATACCTCCGTTGAACACGCTCAACTCATCACTTCAATTTTGCGTTTAAGAGGGTTCAATGCTGATGCTGTGACAGGTAACACCCCCAAATCAGAACGCGATCGCATCATCCAAAATTTTAAAGACGACCAGCCCCAAACCAAGATTTTATGTAACTACGGCGTTTTAACTACTGGCTTCGATGCGCCAAAAACCAGTGCGGCCGTTATCGCCCGTCCCACCAAATCCCTTGTACTCTACAGCCAAATGGTAGGACGAGCCATCAGAGGACTCAAAGCTGGCGGAAATGCTACCGCCGAAATTGTCACGGTTGTTGATAGTCAACTCCCCGGTTTTGGGTCTGTAGCATCAGCTTTTCACAATTGGGAAGACGTTTGGAGGAAAAACCCATGAATAGCAATCGCCATGATATTGTTCCGCCTGACTTGGCTGTACAAGCAATGCGGGATAATGGTTATAAAAATGCGGCTTATGCGATCGCCGAATTAATGGATAATGCCATTCAAGCTGGTGCATCTCAGGTAGAATTACTCTGTGGTGAACGTAAACAACAGGTAGAAGGTAGAAAGCGATCGCGCATTGAACAAATCGCAGTCTTAGATAATGGTAAGGGTATGGATGCTGACGTTTTACGTCTAGCCCTGCAATTTGGTAATGGGACTTATTTAGATGAAGCAAAACATACAGGAATCGGTCGTTTTGGCATGGGTTTACCATCTTCCTCTATTTCTCAATGTCAACGGGTAGATGTCTGGTCATGGCAAAATGGAGTAGAAAACGCTCTCCATAGCTACCTTGATTTAAAGGAAATTAAAAGTCGTCAGATGACCGAAGTACCAGAACCTACTACTCAACCAATTCCGATGATTTGGACAAAAATCGGAGATAACTTTGGTGACAGTGGCACATTGGTAGTATGGTCAAATATAGACCGTTGTATGTGGCGAACTGGAAAAGCAATTATTGATAATTCAGAATTTGTGATCGGGAGAATGTACCGCAAATTCCTGAATGATGAAAAAGTTAAAATTCGCATGGTAGCCTTTGATTTAGATGCCTTCTATGATATCATCTTGGCAAAAAATGCTCGTCCTAATGACCCAGGCTATTTAATCGAAAAAACATCCTGTCCCCCACCTTATGATCATGAGGCAATGTT
>PWQB01000619.1 GCA_003556955.1 Nostocaceae cyanobacterium CSSed10_463m | reverse complement strand
TAGATTCTCACGCGTTACTCACCCGTCCGCCACTATCTCCGAAGAGACCGTTCGACTTGCATGTGTTAAGCATACCGCCAGCGTTCATCCTGAGCCAGGATCAAACTCTCCGTTTTGTTTTGCTTAGAGTTCTATCCGAAACAACAAGTTGCTTCAGAATCCTGTAAAAATTTTTGATTAACCTTGGGGGTCTCTCCCCAAATTAAATCTTCTTGACGAGGATTGGTTCTTATTTAACTTTCAAAGTATTTTGTTTTCACGGTTCAGGTGTTGCGGCTCTCGCCTTGGCACTCATTTAAGATAACAACTCTGTTTGGTTTCGTCAAGGGGTTTGGCAAAGTTTTTTTTAAGGGGCAAGGGGACTGACTGAAATAAGCTTGTGATCAGGGTTTAGAGGAACGCCGCTATGTGGAAGATGGCGGTTCTCAATTGTGGTCACCGTTCATAAATTGCACTACCGAGTCTGTGGTGAAGTTTTGCTTTCAATATGGCTGGAGGCAAGCGATCGCTCTCAAATAATCTATAGTTCATGAGTATTCTGCCTGTATGCGCCTGTGGATAGAGGCATTAGCCTGTTAACACATCGAAACTGAGAAACTCAACATATATATATGTGTGGATAAAGCAACTTTCTTTTGGGCTTTCTTCCAATTGTTCGAGCCTAAGCGTTTTTTGCTCACACGCTGTTGCAGCAATTTCAGCTTGCATTGGGCAACTAATATTCAAAAATCCACTTTTGGAGAACGGTTGGGGAAAAGTGGCTTGCCTTCTGGGATAGTCGCCGAAACTTGGGAAGTGAGCGACATAAGCATATCTGATTACCCTTATCCACTATTATTTGTCAAGCAGCATTGACGAATCGTAACAATGTTGATATATTAGTTTACATAAAGTAACAAATACAGGAAAACATTTATGTACACCACCATTAACGAAAGCGGCATTTTAAATAACTACGCCAACGAACCCCAAATGTACTACGCTAACTACCCCAACGAACAAGAGCAGCGTCAATATGCTGTACAAGGTGCATTTGCTACCTTGCTTGTGACTACGTTAATTTTGGTCGCATTAGGCGTTAGCTAAGGCTGTTGGATTTCGGTATCGGTATCTTTCATCGTCATTTGGACTTCTCCTTCTCACCCCGGCTAAACTAACCGGGGTTTTTTGTGACCAAAAAATTATCCAGTAATTTTACTTAATTATAGTAAGGGGCTGAGTAAACTCTATAGAACTAAGTTCTTCTGGGTTTTACAGAATTATTTCCTTTCCTTGCTCAGTGAAGCGAACTTCCTTGATATTCCATTCAGAATTACTCACTAAAGTTTTGCGGAGACTGCCAAATAAAGCAAACTGCTCACAACTAGAAAGCGAAACGAACTGCCGTTTCGACAAAGGAGATAGGCGAAAATCAACTGTAGCAACACCATTTTGAACTTGGACACGATAACCAGACAAGTCAAAATCAGCTGTATCTTGTTCTTCTATAATTCTGCCTATTGCACTCGTTACAGGTTCTTCTGCTGAGACTGTAACTTGTTGGGGAATTAATTCTTGGCATTGGGCATCACTAGTATATAAGGTAACATTAGTAGTCTGGGTCGTGGGAACGTTAGAAGTTGTGGGAGGTATTTTGCCAGTCTCCCTTGAGGTGGTGGGAGGAGATGGTGTTTCACTCTCAATACTGCTGGAAGTTGGACTAGGACTACAACTGCTGATGCTGGCAGCGATCGCTAGTACCATAAATGATAAAAGATACTTTTGGTTTTTCATATTAATATTTCAGATTGGGAAATATAGATACTGAACTTAACCTTAAAGCCTTAGTGGGGAAAAGACGAGACAATGACTGGTAATCTCATCACTCTCGATCAAAAGACGTATGAATCTCTTCAACAAGAACTTACAGAACTGCGTCAGCAATTACCGAAAATTTGAGTTGAATTGAGCGTTCGCGTTCTAATTTCTGGGAGATTTGAAGGCTATTGTATGTAAGTGGTTCTTCTTTGACTCACATCTTTCACCAATAAAAATTGATGTAATTTAATTACACAGTATGAGTCACAAACCCTTTATTTAGCGAGAAAAGCCAATAAAAATAAGGTAGCCTTATCGCGCATCTTTTTATGATGCCTGGGTTTGTACGGAGAGGTGCAAGATATGAGTTGAGGCATTTTTCCAAAAACACTATGTCAGCTTCAGTCCATTTTGGTTTTCTTCCTCGACCTGGTAACTCCTAAAGCCCTTCCAGCCCCTGTTTATCCCATTTGTGCAAAACCTCTCTCACCGTTTGAACAGTCAAATTAAAATGAGCAGCTATTTTCTCCACGTACCACCCATGTGCGTTCAGCCTCATTATTTCTGCTCGGTCTTTGACCTTCTGTGACACCTCTGCAGTTCTCAGATTTAATAGAGTTTGGTTTTGCTCACGAGTCAAAAATACTCTTAGACGAGCGCCCATACTTTAAGTTACCCCGGTAGATGTATTCTCCGTATTTATTTATCTTTACATAACTCGATTTTTTTGTGCCTACCTACTTAATAAAGGGCAAGAGGACAAATTCAAAGAGTTCCTCACGCATCCACACACACCAACCGAAAACCAACATCGCAACCACGAATTGCGCGCTCGTGTCTATTGCGAGACGCGCAACGGCAATACCCGGCATCGTAGCCCCAAGAACCACCACGTAACAGACGATAATTATTATCATTGCTACTCAGCAATGCGCTACCATCTGTGGACGCTCTCTCGTAATTATTTATATATATATCTTGACACCATTCCCATACATTACCATGCATATCGTATAAACCAAAAGAGTTTGGCGTAAATTTTCCTACATCTGTTGTTTGCTGACGATATTCACCTTTTGGTGCTGAGGCGTAGGAATAGTTACCGTTATAGTTGACTAAATCTGTGGTAATAGTTTCACCAAAATAAAACGGTGTAGTTGTTCCCGCACGACAAGCATATTCCCATTCAGCCTCGCT